>DATELS010000089.1:0-16256 GCA_035276365.1 Thermoanaerobaculia bacterium | reverse complement strand
TGATCTATCACCTGCGCTTTCCGGAGATGACGCTCAATGCGGGACGATGGGCGTACGACCTCGCGAACAGCTCGTCGTTCTATCCCGCGGCGATGGGGACGTTGTACCTGCCCGCGCTGGCGATCGATGCGCAGGGCGTCGTCGCGCAGCTCGTGCACTACGGATTCTTTCTGCTGACGCTCGTCGCCGCCTCCGCGATCGCGCGACGTCTCGGCGCCGCGACTGGCGACTACGCGGCGATTCTCTGCGCGGCGTTGCCCGCCGCCGCGATCGTGGCGGGATGGGCGTGGGCGGACATGGGACTCGCGTTCGCGCTCGCGACGTCCGCGCTCGCGCTGCTCGCGGGCGTGCCGGGACTGGCGATCGTGCTGCTTGCGCTCTCGGCGTCCATGAA
This sequence comes from Thermoanaerobaculia bacterium, assembly GCA_035276365.1. Taxonomy (GTDB): domain Bacteria; phylum Acidobacteriota; class Thermoanaerobaculia; order Gp7-AA8; family Gp7-AA8; genus QHVT01. The sequence continues at coordinate 15,862 of DATELS010000089.1, read as the reverse complement.
GTACACGGCGCTGATCGCGGGTCTGCCGCTCTTCCTGCTCGCCGTACGCAAGAGTCCGCGCGCAGTGCTCCTCGGCGTTCTCGTGCTCAGTCCGTGGTATGCGACGAACGCGCTGCGCACGGGCAATCCCATCTATCCGATCGGCGAAGCGACGCATCCTGCCGCGGAGATGGTGGCCACTTGGAGCGGAGAGTCGCGACTCGACGTGTGGACGAATTACTTTGCGCGTCCGCAGACGCTCGACGAAGACGTCGGCGGGTTGCTCTTCCTCGTCGTCGCCGTGACTGGTCTCGCCCTCGCGCGCAAGCAACGCGCGACGTTCGTCGTGCTGGCGATGTGGGTGTTGTATCTGCCGCTGACCGCGGCGATGCGTTTGCTGCTCCCCGCGGTCCTGGCGACGCTGATCGTCGCCGGTGCCGCGCTCGAACAGTTCGAGCGCAAGCACGTCGCGATCGCACTCGTGGCCGCGTTCGCGTTGCGCGGCGCGCTCGTCGCGATTGCGCACAACGCGCGCTTCTTCAATCCGCTGCCGGCGGCCGTGGGAATCGAGGACGAGCGCGCGTACGTCGAGCGCAACTTCGCGCCGGCGCGACTCTTCGCGCGCGCGGACACGCTCCTCCCGCGTGACGCGCGCCTGCTCGCCATCAACGAAGTGCGCCTCTTCCGCTTCCCGCGACCGGTGACCGCTTCGCGCGTGCTCGATCCGCCGCTCCTGCGCCGCTACACGAGCGGCGCGCGCGACGTCGCGGAAGTCGTGCGCCGCCTGCGTGCGGATGGCATCACGCACCTCCTCGCGGCGGCGCGTCCGGTCGAGCGCGGAACCGGCATCGCCCTCACTGCCGACGAAGACCGCCTCACGCGCGCGCTGCTGCACGAGAGCCGCATGCTCCATCGCGACGGCGCGGTCGCGCTCTTCGAGCTTCCGCGCTAACGCGCGATCGCTTCGATCTCGAGCAGCAAATCCGCGCGGCAGATGTCCGCTTCGAGAAAGAGATTGCTGGCGAACACGCCGTCGAGGCGGCGCGCGATCGCGTCGTAGTCGCGCGCGTGGCGGATGTACGTCTTCGCCGCGATCCCGTTCGCGAGCGAACGTCCCGTCTGCGCGAGCACGGCCTCGATGTTGCGCAGCGTCTCGTCGAGCTGCGCCATCGCGTCGCCCGCGTGCAGCGTCGCGTGACCGACCACGCTCGACGTGCCGGACACGAACACCGTGTCGTTCCACACCGTCGCGCGCGAGAACGAGGGACTCTTCGGTCCGTACTGCGGCGGATAGTCGTACGCCGCGACCTGACGCGGATTCTCCACCTGCACACCCGGCTCGCGCGCGGCGACGTAGTACGTCACGAGTCCACGGCCCGGCATGCCGACCGCGCTCGCGGCGGGAAGATCGACGTCATGGTGATAGCCGGCGTCGACGAACGCATCGTGACGCCCCGCGCAAAACAATTGATAGCGCTCGCGACCCGCGTCGTGCGCGTTGATCCCGCCAACGTAATTCCAGATGCGCAGAAAGTACGGGAAGCCGGCGTCGCGTACGCCGGCGATGAGTCGCGCGTATGCGTCGCGCGTCGCGTCTTCGAGCGAGTCCGCGTCGTCGATCGCGATCGAGCCGAACGTCACGCCGTCCGGCAGCGGCCACTCTTCGACGTGCGCGCCTGAACCGAGTCCTCGCACAGGCACGTGCAGAGCGCCGTCGACGCGCTCGCCGTACGCGATGCGCACGACGTCAGTTCGTTCGGAAGCTGATCGTGAGAGTAAAGAGGACATCCACGGGCTGCCCATCCAACAGCGCGGGTGTGAACTTCCATTTCGACAACGCGAGGAGCGCCTGCGCGTTGAGCTCCGGATATGGCGACTGCCGCAGAAGCTGCGGATCCCGCACGCATCCATCCTTCGTGATCACCGCCTCGGTCGTCACGTACACGATGCCGTGCAGCGACTTGCGCACGGACTCCGGGAACCACGGCTCGGCGCGACGAATCGCCTTCGGAACCGCGACGTGGGCGCCGAGGCGGTGGAGTCCCGCGGCGCCGGCCTCGACGACCGGCTCCTCGTCCGCGCAGAGCGGTGCGTCGCGCGCCTGCACGACCGCGCGCGCACTCGTGAGCGCGGATGACGGCGATGCCGGCTGCGCGAGCGAGAGGCGCATCATCGCCGGAACCGCGGCGGCGCATTTCGCCTGGAGCGCATTCTTCGGCAGCTCGACACTCTGCACGCGGCCGGCGCGATCGACGGCCGTCGTCGCGACGGTGGCCCATCCCAAACGGCATCCCGTTTTCTTCACGATGGCGTCCGCGAGTCCGGCCGGCAGCGCGAGCGGGAGATGCATCTCGATCTTCTGTGACTCGCCGGAAGGAAGCGTGAACATGGGGAGATGCTGCGGATCGGCGGCCGCAGCGATTTCGTTCGCCGTCATCAGCTTCTTCATCGCGTCGCCGTTCACGCGCGCGCGTCCTTCGCTTCCTTTCAGCCACTCGATCACGTCCGCGCGCTCGTGCCGCTCCGCGCCGCCTCGGCGCCGCAACAGCTCGCGCGCGAACGCGATCTGTGCCCGCTCGCCTTCGCGATCTTTCATCGCATCATCCGGCGCGGCGATCGACTCTGCGACGATGTACCAGAGCGTCTCCTCGCAAATCTGCGCATTCGTGCACGCGAGCGCGGCGCTGATCACGCCCGCATCGAGCGGTACCTCGCCCGCGCTCGCGGCGCGCAGCACGGCGGCGAATGCATCCGCGTCGTTGGCGCCGAGGAATCGCGCGGCCGTAGCGGTGGCAAGGGATGTGCGGCGCCAGAGCGCGAGCGTCGCGTCGAACTCCGCGCGGCGCAGCGACGGCGCGTAATGCAGATACAGCGACGTCGCGCGCGGCACGCCCACACGCGCGATCGCCTCCGCGAAATCGGCGTCGATCGATGCGGGGAAGCGCCGCAACTGCTTCGCGGCCAGCGCGACGTCGTCGTCGGTGCCGAGGAGGACGAGGGCGCGGATTTCCTCGCGGGCGGCGTCGGCGTTCGACTCCGTCGCGATCGTCGTGCGCAATTGCGGCAACGCGGCATCGATCCCGCGCACCATCGCCACGCGCGCGGCGGTCGCGCGCGTCAACGCGTCGGTGGATTGCAGCGCGTCTGCGAGTTGCGTCGCGTCGATCGCCGGCTCGTTCACCAGCAGCGCGATCGACGGCGCATCCGCCGCGGACAGCGAGACGCTGAAGAGGATCGCGGTCAGAAGGACGCGCACGCGTCAAGGATACTCAACGATAGAATCCCGCACCATGAGAACGCTGATTCGCAACGGGCGCATCGTCACCGCCGTCGACGACTATCGCGCCGACCTGCTCATCGAGGACGGCACGATTGCGATGATCGCGAAGTCGATCGACGTCGAGGCCGACAAGGTCATCGACGCGAAAGGGCGCCTCGTCCTGCCCGGCGGCATCGATCCACACACGCACATGGAGCTGCCGTTCGGCGGCACATCCGCGTCCGACGACTTCGAGACCGGCACGCGCGCCGCGGCGTTCGGCGGCACGACGACGATCATCGACTTCGCCGTGCAGTACAAAGGTCAGGCGCTCAACGAGGCGCTCGATGCGTGGCATGCGAAGGCCGAGGGGAAGACGTCGGTCGACTATGGATTCCATCTCATCTGCACCGATCTTCCCGACTCGCGCCTGCCCGAGATGAAGTCGATGATCGATCAGGGCGTGTCGAGCTTCAAGCTCTTCATGGCCTATCCCGGCGTCTTCCTCGTCGACGACGCCACGATCTACAAAGCGATGCAGATGGCGGGCGGCAACGGTGGCCTCATCTGCATGCACGCGGAGAACGGCGTGGTCATCGACGCGATCGTGAAGCAGGCGCTCGCGGCGGGACACACCGCGCCGAAGTATCACGCGCTCACGCGGCCGACGAAGGCGGAGGCCGAGGGAGTGCATCGCGCGATCGCGCTGGCGGAGATCGCGGGGACGTCGGTGTACATCGTCCACCTCAGCAACAGCGATGCGCTCGACGAAGTGACGCGCGCGCGCGATGCGGGCGTGCCGGCGTACGCGGAGACGTGTCCGCAGTATCTCTTCCTCGACTACAGCGTGTACGAGCAGCCCGGCTTCGAGGGCGCAAAGTACGTGATGACGCCGCCCATTCGCGAGAAGTGGAACCAGGAGAAGCTGTGGCGCGGACTGGCGTTCAACGATCTGCAGGTCGTGTCGACGGATCACTGCCCGTTCTGCTTCAAGGAGCAAAAGGAGCTCGGCCGCGACGACTTCTCGAAGATCCCGAACGGCGGACCGGGCGTCGAGAACCGCATGAGCCTCGTCTACAACGGCGGCGTAGTCGGCGGGCGGATCTCGCTGAACCGCTTCGTGGAGATCACGTCGACGAATGCCGCGCGCATCTTCGGACTGTTCCCGCGCAAGGGCACGATCGCTGTTGGATCGGACGCCGACATCGTGATCTTCGATCCGGATGAGGAGATGACGATCAGCGCGAAGACGCACCACATGCGCGTCGACTACTCCTGCTACGAGGGGATGAAAATGCGCGGCGTGACGAAGACGGTGCTCTCGCGCGGAGTGGTCGTGATCGAAGAGGGAGAGTACGTGGGCCGCGTCGGGCACGGACAGTTTTTGAAGAGAGGCGCGGCGTTCTCGCCGCGGTGAGTCACTTCACGCGCCCCGCTTCCACATCCTTCAGAAACTTCACCACCGCGCGGAAGTACTCTTCCTGTGCGTCGTACATCTCCAGGTGGCTTCCCTGCGTGATGACGACGCGCGAGTGCGGGATGAGCTTGCCCATGCGCTCGATGTCGGCGGGATTCATCGTCCCGTGCACGCCGGCGATGATCAGCGTCGGCACCTTGATCTTCGGCAGATCGTCCCAGCGCTCCCAGTTCTTGAAGTTGCCCGTGATCACGAACTCGTTCGGGCCCTGCAGCGTGTTGTAGATCTTCGTATTGAACTTGCGGAACGCGCGGTTCACCGGCTCCGGCCACTCCATCCGCAGCACGTGCTGCGCGTACACCTTGCCCATCATGATGTTCATGTACTCGGGCGCGTCGTAGTTCCCCTCGGCCTCGTACTTTGCGAGCGTCTTCCGGTCTTCCTCCGAGAGCTCGGCGAGCAGCGTCGCCGCGTATTTTTCGTAGGCGCCGATGCCAGCGGTCATGTCCGAGAGGATGAGCGCCTTCAGATGGTCCTGATGCGCGAGCGCGTACTCGATGCCGAGCATGCCGCCCCACGAGTGTCCGTACAGCACGAACTTGTCGAGGCCGAGTCCCGCTCGCACCTGCTCGACTTCCTCGCGATAGCGATCGATGGTCCAGAGCGACGGATCATCGGGATTGTCGGAGTTCCCGACGCCGAGCTGGTCGTAGTAGTAGAAGCGCATGCCCTGCTTCGGCAGGAAGTCTTCGAAGCACTCGAGGTAGTCGTGCGGGAAGCCCGGACCGCCGTGCAGCGTGAGCATCTTGATCGAGCCGTCGCCGACGGCTTTCGTCCACACGTTGTACTTGCCGCCGTCGATCGGGATCATCTTCGAGCCGCCGGTTTTCACCTGCGCGGACGCGGCGACGGCGAGGCAGAGCACGAGCATCAATCGCTTCATGACAGTAGCTTACGCGCGAAAGCGCCGCCCGGATTGGAATGAGGTAAGCTCTCCGGACTCGAACCGAAATCAGGAGCCCATCCATGTCCCGTATCGTGAAATGCGGTCTCATTCAGACGTCGCTCGCCGCCGACTCGAGCGAGTCGATCGAAACGATTCGCCAGGCGCAGACGGAGCGCACGCTCAAGTACATCGATCAGGCCGGCCAGGAAGGCGTGCAGATCATCTGCATGCAGGAGATCTTCACCGGTCCGTACTTCTGCGCGGAGCAGAACCCGCGCTGGTACGACTCGGTCGAGAAGATTCCCGACGGTCCGACGACGAAGCTGATGCAGGAGTACGCGAAGAAGTACAACATGGTGATCGTCGTTCCTCTCTATGAAGAAGAGGAGCCGGGCGTCTACTACAACACCGCCGCCGTCATCGACGCCGACGGCACCTACCTCGGCAAGTACCGCAAGAATCACATCCCGCATACCGCGCCGGGCTTCTGGGAGAAGTACTACTTCCGCCCCGGCAACTTGGGCTACCCGGTGTTCGACACGGCGTACGCGAAGGTGGGCGTCTACATCTGCTACGACCGCCACTTCCCCGAAGGCGCGCGCGAGCTCGGACTGGGCGGCGCGGAGATCGTGATGAATCCTTCCGCGACCGTGGCCGGACTCTCCGAGTATCTGTGGAAGCTCGAGCAGCCCGCGCACGCGGTGGCGAACGGCTACTTCGTCGGCGCGATCAACCGCGTCGGCTACGAGGGACCGTGGAACATCGGCGAGTTCTATGGACAGAGCTACTTCTGCGATCCGCGCGGCCAGATCGTGGCGATCGCGGACCGCGACAAAGACGCGCTCGTGACCGCGGAGCTCGACTTCGACAAGATCCGCCAGGTGCGCCACACGTGGCAGTTCTATCGCGATCGCCGTCCGGAAACGTACAACGGGTTGTGCCGGCTGTAAGGGCGATGACCGATCCGCGTTACCCCGTCGGCAAATTCGAGAAGCGCGACACGCTGACGCCGGACGAGCGTCGCGCGATGATCGAGCAGATCGCGGCCGCCCCTGCGCGCATGCGCGAGGCGGTCGCGGGGCTCGATGCGTCGCAGCTCGACACGCCGTATCGCGAGGGCGGGTGGACGGTGCGGCAGGTCGTGCATCACGTGCCGGACAGTCATCTCAACGCGTACATCCGTCTGAAGCTCGCGCTGACGGAAGACACGCCGACGATCAAGCCGTACGACGAGGCGGCGTGGGCGCAGCTCGCGGACGCGCGCGACACGCCGCTCGAAGTCTCGCTGGCGCTGCTCGAGTCGCTGCACGCGCGCTGGACGGGACTCATGCGCTCGATGCGCGACGACGACTTCCGCCGCACGCTCAACCACCCCGAGCACGGCACGATGACCCTCGACTGGCTCGTGGCGATGTACGCGTGGCACAGCCGCCATCACGTCGGCCACATCACGTCGCTGCGCGAACGCATGCAGTGGTAGAGATCAAAATCTGCTGCATCTCCAGCCACGACGAGGCGTCGACGGCCATCGACGCCGGCGCGGACATCCTCGGACTCGTTTCGGCGATGCCGAGCGGTCCGGGCGTGATCGGTGAAGAGCTGATTGCGTCGATTGCGGCGAGCGTCCAAGCGCAGACGTTTCTGCTGACGTCGTTGTGCGACGCGGACGCGATCATCGCGCAGCATCGCCGCTGCGGCACGACCGCCATTCAACTGTGCGATGCGTTGGCCGAGGGGAGCATGGCGAAGTTGCGCGGGGCGTTGCCGGGAGTGCGGCTGGTGCAGGTCATTCACGTCACCGGTGAGGAGTCGTACGCGCAGGCCATACATGCGGCCACAGAGGCCGACGCGCTCCTGCTCGACTCCGGAAATCCTGCCTTACGCATCAAGGAACTGGGCGGCACGGGACGCGTGCACGACTGGCGCATCAGCGCGCGCATCTGCGCGGACGCGGGCGTGCCGGTCTTCCTCGCGGGCGGTCTGCGTCCCGAGAACGTTGCCGATGCGCTCGCCAGCACCGGCGCGACCGGCGTCGACATCTGCAGCGGCGTGCGCACGGACGGCCGCCTCGACGCCGAAAAGCTGCGCCGCTTCATCTCCGCCGTGCGCATGTAACCGAGTGATGTAACTGGCAATCTTCCTGCTACATGCAGGACGGGTAACGCCGGTCATGACGCGAGGGAACGTCCTGGTAGTCGAAGACGACGACACGATCCGGCGGCTCCTCATGGACGTGCTGCGAGAGAGCGCGTCTTTCGACGTCGACGGCGCGCGCGACGGCCGCGACGCGCTGCATCAAATCTCCACGCGTCCGTACGCGGTCGTCGTGCTCGACGTGATGATGCCGTACATGAGCGGCATCGACTTTCTCGACTCGCTCCAGGCGCTGCTCAACGATCCGTCGCTCAAGTCGATCGAACAACCGCCCGCGGTGCTGGTGATCACGAGCGCGCCGCAGGAGGTCATCCCCGCGAAAGAAATCCGCGATCGCTTCCCCACGCTCGTGCACGAGGTGATGCGGAAGCCGGTCGACGTGACCGCGCTCGCGAAGAGAGTGGAAACGCTCCTTTGAAGTCGCAAAGTCTTCAAGTCGCAAAGTCGCAAAGAAGAACGCGCTCCTTTGAGACTTTGCGACTTTGAGACTTTGCGACTCCCATAGAATCGCGCGCATATGCGCCGCCTGCTCCTCCTCCTCGCATTCGCGCTCACCGCCACCGCCCAACCGTACGACGCGTCCCGTTTCGCCGAGATGCGCTGGCGGAGCATCGGGCCGTTTCGCGGCGGACGCACCGTCGCGGCGGTGGGCATCCCGTCGCAGCCCAACGTCTTCTACATGGGCGTGAACAACGGCGGCGTGTGGAAGACCACGGACGCCGGTCGCACCTGGATCCCCATCTTCGACGACCAGCCCACCGGCTCGATCGGCGCGCTCGCCATCGCGCCGTCCGATCCGAACATCATCTATGTCGGCAGCGGCGAGGGACTGCAGCGTCCCGATCTCTCGACCGGGGACGGCATCTACAAATCGTCGGACGCCGGCAAGACCTGGACGCACCTCGGGCTCCGGGATGGCCAGCAGATTCCGATGATCGCCATCGACCCTCGCGATCCCAACCGTCTCTTCGTCGCCGTCCTCGGCCACCCGTACGGTCCGAACGAAGAGCGCGGCATCTTCCGCTCGACCGATGGCGGCGCGACGTTTGAGAAAGTCCTCTATCGCGACGAGAACACCGGCGGCATCGACGTCGTGATCGATCCGTCGAATCCGCAGATTGTCTACGCCGCGCTGTGGGAGGCGCGGCAGGGACCGTGGGAGAACGCGACGTTCCGCGGCCCGGGCAGCGGCGTGTTCAAGTCGACGGACGGCGGCACGACGTGGACGCAATTGAAGAACGGACTGCCCGATGAGCTGAGCCGCGTCGGACTCGAAGTCGCGCAGGCGGACACGAAGCGCCTCTACGCGATCGTCAACGCGAAGAAAGACAACGGCGTCTATCGCTCCGACGACGCCGGCGCGACATGGACGCGCATCAACGACGATGAGCGCCTGTGGGGACGCGACGGCGACTTCGACGAGATCCGCAGCGATCCGAAGAACGCGGACATCGTCTACGTCGCGAATGTCGTCACGTGGAAGTCCGTCGACGGCGGCAAGACCTTCACGTCGTTTCGCGGCGCGCCGGGCGGCGACGACTATCACCGCGTCTGGATCAATCCCAACGATCCGAACATCCTCATCGACGCATCGGACCAGGGCGCGGTCATCACCGTCAACGGCGGCGCGAGCTGGAGCTCCTGGTACAACCAACCCACCGCGCAGATGTTTCACGTCAACACCGACAACGCGTTCCCGTATCGCGTCTGCGGCGGACAGCAGGAGAGCGGCTCCGCGTGCGTGCAGAGCCGCGGCGACGACGGACGCATCACGTTTCGCGAGTGGCATCCGGCGGGCGTCGAGGAGTACGGCTACGCCGTGCCCGATCCGCTCGATCCCGACGTCGTGTACGGCGGCAAGATCACGCGCTGGGATCGCCGCACGAGCCAGGTGCAGGACATCACGCCGAAGCCGGTGCGCGACACGACGTATCGCGTCGTGCGCACGCAGCCCGTCGTGTTCTCCCCCGTCGATCCGCACATCCTCTACTTCGCATCGAACACGCTGTGGAAGACGGCGAACGGCGGCAAGTCGTGGAACTTGATCAGTCCCGACCTCACGCGCAAGGAATGGGAAGTGCCGGCGAGCGTCGGCGTCTACAAGGACGCACCGTCCGCGAAGCCGACGCAGCGCGGCGTGATCTACGCGATCGCGCCGTCGCCGCTCGACGCGAAGCGCATCTGGGTCGGCACCGACGACGGTCTCATTCACGTGACGACGGACGGCGGCAGGAACTGGACGAACGTGACGCCGCCGCAGCTCGTGCCGTGGGCGAAGGTCTCGATCATGGAGGCCTCGCACTTTGACGCGAGCACGGCATACGCCACGATCAACACGTTCCGCCTCGACGATCTCCGCCCGCACATCCTTCGCACGCGGGACGGCGGCAAGTCGTGGAGCGAGATCGTGAGCGGGATTCCGGACGGCGGCACGATCAACGTCGTGCGCGAGGATCCGAAGAAGAAAGGATTGCTCTTCGCGGGCTCCGAGCGCGAGGTGTACGTTTCGTTCGACGACGGCGATCACTGGCAGTCGCTGCGCCTCAACATGCCGGCGACGTCGATCCGCGATCTCGTGCTGCACGAGGACGACGTCGTCGTCGGCACGCACGGACGCGGCTTCTGGATTCTCGATGACATCGAGCCGCTGCGGCAGCTCGCGAACGTGAGCGGCGACGCGTTCCTCTTCAAGCCGCAGCGCGCGCTGCGCATCCGCTGGAACATGAACACGGACACGCCGATCCCGCCCGACGAGCCGGCGGGACAGAATCCGCCGGACGGCGCGATCCTCGACTACTGGCTCGCGTCGGCGTCACCGGTGACGCTGGAGATTCTCGGCGCGGACAACACAGTGATCCGCCGCTACTCCAGCGACGATCCCGTTCCGCCCCTCGGCGATCAAGGCAACGTGCCGTGGTATTGGATCCGTCCGCAGCGCCCGCTGCCGTCGACGCCGGGCATGCATCGCGTGACGTGGGACGTGCGTTATCCGGCGTTGCCCGAAGAGAAGTTGAGCTATCCGATCGCGGCGACGCCGGCGGACACGATGCCCGACGCCGCCGCGCCGTGGGCGATGCCCGGGACGTACACCGTGCGCCTCACCGCGAACGGCCGCACGCTCACGCAGCCGCTCGTCGTGCAGATGGATCCGCGCGTGAAGACGCCGCGCGCCGATCTCGCGCAACAGTTCGCGCTGTCGATGCGCCTCTACGAAGCGCTGAAGACGGAGAAGGACGAGAAGCGCATCGCCACGCTGCGCTCGCTGCTCGACCAACTGCAGAGCGCGGACATCGCGCCAACCGCGCAACAGAACGCGGCGGTGGAAAGCGCGTTGAAACCGCTCAGCGCCCCCGCATCCTCGCCGGCTGCGCGGTGACGACGGCGAGCTGCCCGGTGCGTGGATCGGTGAAGGTGATCAGGACGAAATAGCGCGCTCCGTACGGCTTGGGCAAGAAGTCGATCGCCGGGATTCCGTTTGCGTCCGTCGTGAGGTCGAACGAGGCGAAACGAGGCAGGTCCGGCGCGGGACGGGACGGCACGATCTGCCGACCGCCCGAAGCCCGCAAATACGCCAGGTCGTCATCCGGCGAGTAAATGCGCACCGTCGCGCGTACTCCCGCGCCGACCGGAATGCGTTCGATGCGCGACTCTCCGGCGAGCCAGTCCTGTTCGCGCACGATCGGCACGCGCGCCGGGAGCATCTTCGGCTCCGCCGCATTCCACACCAGGAGCTCGGGCCGGAACTTCTCGACGCCGTTGCGTCCGACGCGGAGGTAGAACCCCGTCGGGCGTGTGCCGCGGCACGAACACGTCTTCGTAGACGAGCTCGGGGAAGCGTCCATTCGCAACGTAAAAGTTGAACGCGTTTCGAGCGGTGATCTTCGCGCCCGAGGGCATGGTCAATTCGACGTCATACAAGCCGGGCGCGGGAGGACACTGGCCTTCGATGACGAGGCGGGTCTCTTCGACTTCACCCTCCATGCCGGCGATGCGCACCTGTACCTAGTCATGAAGCAACGGCGCGAACGTACCGCTCTCGATGGTGTGCGTGCGCACCTCGTAGTTCCCCGGCTCGAAGGCGCCGAGGGGAATGGGCGATGAACGGGTACGAGCCTAGCGCGCGGAAACACCCGCACCTCCGCGAACGCGCTGCACGTGAGTGCGATGCAGATGAGGATGCGTTTCATCGGAGCCTTCATTCTACGGCGCTGATACGATTCGCCGCGCGAACATGCCCACGCCCTCGCGCTTCATCACCATCCACGGACACTTCTATCAACCCCCGCGCGAAAACCCGTGGCTCGAGGCCGTGGAGACGCAGGACTCCGCGTTCCCCTATCACGACTGGAACGAGCGCATCACCGCCGAGTGCTACGAGCCCAACGCCACGGCGCGCATCCTCGACGAGAAAGAGCGCATCCGCGGCATCGTCAACAACTACTCATCGATCAGCTTCAACTTCGGACCGACGCTTCTGAGCTGGCTGCAGAACTGCGCACCCGAGACGTACGCCGCCATCCTCGAGGCCGACCGCGTGTCGCGCGCACGCTTCTCCGGCCACGGCTGCGCGATCGCGCAGGCGTACAACCACATCATCCTCCCGCTCGCGAACGCGCGCGATCAACGCACGCAGGTGCATTGGGGCGTTCGCGACTTCGAACATCGCTTCGGACGCAAGCCCGAAGGCATGTGGCTGCCCGAAACGGCCGTCGACGTCGCGACGCTCGAGGCGCTCGCCGCGGAAGACATCGCCTTCACCATCCTCGAGCCGCATCAGGCGCGCACGCTCACCGGCGCCGCCATCGATCCCACGCTCCCCTACCTCTGCAAGCTCCCCTCGGGACGCACGATCGCGATCTTCTTCTACGACGGACCGATCTCGCGCGCCGTCGCGTTCGAGCATCTCCTCGCGCGCGGCGAGAATCTCGCCCATCGACTGGCCACCGCATTCAACGACACGCGCACGCATGACCAACTCGTGAGCATCGCCACGGATGGCGAGACATATGGCCACCATCACCGCTTCGGCGAGATGGCACTCGCGTGGGCGCTGCAGGTGATCGAGAACAAAGGACTGGCGACGCTCACGAACTACGGCGAGATGCTGGAGACACATCCTCCAACGCAGTTCGTCGAGATCGTCGAGAAGACGTCGTGGAGCTGCGTGCATGGCGTCGAGCGGTGGCGCGCCGACTGCGGATGCAACACCGGCAGCAGTCCCGGATGGAACCAGCAGTGGCGCGCGCCGCTGCGCGCGGCGCTCGACTGGCTGAGCGCGGAGCTGGCCACGCTCTTCGAGAACGTCGGGCAGCGACTGCTGCGCGATCCGTGGGCCGCGCGCGACGACTACATCGACGTGCTCCTCGATCGCTCCGAGTCGAGCGTCGCGCGCTTCACGGCGAAGCATGCGCTCGACGGCGGCGACGTCCCGGCGATCGTCGAGCTCCTGGAGATGCAGCGCAACGCGATGCTCATGTTCACGAGCTGCGGCTGGTTCTTCAGCGAGATCTCCGGCATCGAGAGCGTGCAGGTGCTTCACTACGCCGCGCGTGCGATTCAACTCGCCGAGCGCGCCGGCGCCACGAGCCTCGAATCCGAATTCATCGCGCGACTCGAGCCCGCGCGCAGCAACGTGCCGGGCAAAGGCACGGGCGCGCAGATTTACGAGCGCGAGGTCATCCCCGCGCGACTCGATCTCGCGCGCGTCGCGGCGCACTACGCCGTGCTCTCGCTCTTCGACGTCTTCGACGACGACACGCGCGTCTATTGCTACGAAGTGGTCCGGCAGGATCTCGAGATTCGCAAAGGCGGGCGCGCGCGGCTGGCGGTTGGCTCGATTCACGTCCGCTCGACGATCACCTACGAGCTGGCCGCCTTCGAGTTCGCCGTCCTCCACCTCGGCGAAACCGAATTGACCGGCGGCGTGCGTCCCGCGCGCGCGGACACGAACTACGAAGCCGTGCGCGAAGAGCTCATCGCGCAGATGGAGCCGGGCGGCATCCCCGCCGTGATCCGTCTGCTCGACACGCACTTCGGCGAGACGCCGATCTCCATCCGCTCGCTCTTCCGCGACGAGCAGCGGCGCATCATGCACGAGCTCATCGTCGCGTCGCTCGCGGAGGCGGAGTCGACGTTCCGCCAACTCCACGAGCGCTACGATCCGCTCATGCGCTACCACACCCGCCTCGGCATCCCGGTGCCGAAGGTGCTGCAGACCGCGGCGGAGTTCGACCTCAATCAGCAGATCCGCCATCTCCTCGACGCGGAGACGACGCCGATGGCGGAGATCGAGGCGCGCCTGCGCGAGGCGGAGGAGGAAGGCGTCACGCTCGACGCGACGACGATCGTCGCGTTCCGCGATGCGGTCGAGCGCGCGTCGGAGCGATTCCGGCAGCAGCCGCAGGATCTCGATCGCCTCGAGGCGCTCGACACGATCGTCACGATCGTGCGCGACGGCAAGATCCCCATCGACCTCCGCCGCGCGCAAAACCGCTACTACCGCATGCGCCACATGATGCGTCCCGCGATCGCCGCCTCGGCCGCGGCCGGACCGTGGGTCGCGCTCTTCGACTCGCTCGGCGAGAAACTTGTAATGGCTCCGCCGTCATGACCCATACGTCGATCATTCCGGCGCACGATCCGAATCGCGTGGCCGGCGTTCTCCTGCATCCGACCTCGCTTCCCGCCACGTACGGGATCGGCGAGCTCGGCGACCACGCGGTCGAGTTCCTCGACTGGGCGTCCGCCGCGGGCATGCGCGTGTGGCAGGTGCTGCCGCTCAATCCTCCGGGCTACGGCGCGTCGCCCTACGGATGCCTCTCGTCGTTCGCCGGCAATCCGATGCTGATCTCGATTCAGCGTCTGCTGCAGGATGGCCTCATCGACGCCGAGGACGTCGCGGACGTGCCGCGCTTCTCCGACGAGCACGTCGAGTTCGATCGCGTGACGGAGTACAAGTCGTCGCTCCTGCATCGCTCGTGGCAGCGCTTCGACGAGCACGCATCGGACGAGCTGCGCGCGGCGCTCGACACGTTCATCCACGCCGACGAGCAGAAGGAATGGCTCGACGACTACACGCTGTACATGGCGCTCAAAGAGCACAGCGGCGGACAGCCGTGGTGGCGCTGGGACGACGCGCTCGCGCAACGCGAGGCCGAGGCGATCGAGCGCGCGCGCACGGAGCACATGAGCGCGATCCGGTTCTGGGAGTACGCGCAGTTCCTCTTCTTCCGCCAATGGGCGCAGCTCCGCGACGCCGCCCACGCCCGCGGCATTCGCATCCTCGGCGACGTCCCGATCTACGTCGCGTGCGACAGCGTCGACGTGTGGAGTCATCGCGAGCTCTTTCAACTCGACGAGCGCGGCGAGCCGACGGTCGTCGCCGGCGTTCCGCCCGATTACTTCAGCGCGACCGGACAGCGCTGGGGCAATCCGCTCTATCGCTGGGATCTGCTGCGCGAGACGCAGTTCCACTGGTGGGTGTCACGCGTGCGCGCGAATTTGCGCATGGCGGACGTCGTGCGCCTCGATCACTTCCGCGGCTTCGCCGCGTATTGGGAGATTCCGGCGGACGAGCCGACCGCGGTGCATGGGCGATGGATGCCCGGACCGGGACTCGCGCTCTTCGACGTTCTGCGCCGCGACCTCGGCGATCTTCCGCTCGTCGCCGAAGACCTCGGCTTCATCACGGAGGATGTGCATGAGCTGCGTCGCGCGACGGGATTGCCGGGGATGAAGATCCTGCAGTTCGCGTTCGCGCAGGACGACAGTCCGCATCTGCCGCATCGCTTCGAGCCGCACACGGTGGTCTACACGGGCACGCACGACAACGACACGGCGCGCGGCTGGTTCGAGCACGCCGGCGACGATGAGCGCGAGAACGCCCTCGCCTACCTCGGCTGCGCGACCGCGGACGACATCGCATGGGGCTTGATCCGCTCGGCGTACACGTCGGTCGCGGAGATGGCGATCGTTCCCGTGCAGGACATCCTCAACCTCGGCAGCGACGCGCGCATGAACACACCCGGCGCGGAGCACGACAACTGGAGCTGGCGCCTCCCGCCCGGCGCGCTGCGCAACGAGCATGCGCTGAAGCTGCGGAAGCTGG
>DATELS010000088.1:0-5326 GCA_035276365.1 Thermoanaerobaculia bacterium | reverse complement strand
GTCGCCGAGTGGTACTCGGAGTGAGCTACTGCGCGCGCAGCGCGGTCTCGTAGCTCGCCTTCACCGCGGCGACGTACGCCTTCGTCTCGCGATACGGCGGGACGCCGCGATACTTCTCGACCGCGCCCGGACCGGCGTTGTACGCCGCGAGCGCGAGATCGAGATCGCCATCGAACGCATCGAGCAGCGTGCGCAGGTAACGCGCGCCGCCGAAGATGTTTTCGCGCGGATCGAAGACATCGCGAACGCCGAGGTACTGCGCGGTCGCGGGCATGAGCTGCATGAGGCCGCACGCGCCGGTGCGCGACACCGCGCGCGGATTCCACGCGGACTCGCGATGCGCGACCGCGGCGAGGAGTCGCGCGTCGACGCCATGCGTGCGCGCGGCTTCCTGCAACATCGGCGTGAGTTGCGCGGGCGCAGTGGGCGATGCGCTCGCGTTGAACACCGCCGGTCCGAATGGATTCACGGCGAAGCGGCGCGTGCTGCGCAGCGAGACCAGCGCCTCGCGGATGTTGCCGAAGAATCGATACGCGGTGATCGCGCGATGATCGTTCGAGATGACGACGCGTCCCGGTTTCTTGAGACGCGCGTTCGGCACCGCGGAGGCGGAGAACTTGCGCTCGTCCGCGCCGAGGGTGGCGGTGACGACGAGCGTGACGGCGATCACGAATCCGGCTTTCACGAGGTACTCCGCAAACGCGTTGCTCAGCATGTAGCATTCCGCGCATGCGACGATTCGCTGCGCTCCCACTCATGGCTCTGTTTGCCTGCACTCCCGCAAAATCGCCCGCCGTCGTGACCAGCGACGGCACGCTCTTCGTCGGCGGCACGGTCGCGGCCGGTCCGCAACAGACGCCGCGCAAAGACTTTGCGGTGTACGCGGAAGGCGGGGTCATCCGCGAGGTCGGACCGGCGTCGCAGCTCCGCGCCGCGCATCCCGGCGCGCGCGTCGTCGATGCGTCGAACGCAACGATTCTTCCGGGACTCACGGATGCGCACGGCCATCTCTACGGGCTCGGCGTCTCGCTCGACGTCGTGAATCTCGTCGAGACGCAATCCTTCGATGAAGTGATCGCGCGCGTGCAAGAACGCGCGTCGCGTGCGGCGGCGGGCGAGTGGATCATCGGTCGCGGCTGGGATCAGAACGACTGGACGGTGAAGGAGTTCCCAACGCACGAGGCGCTCGACGCCGCGGTGCCGGATCATCCGGTGTTCCTGCGCCGCGTCGATGGACACGCCGCGATCGCGAACAGCGTCGCGATGCGCGCCGCGGGCGTGACGGCATCGACGCAGGATCCCGCGGGCGGACGCGTGATCCGCGACGCGAGCGGCAATCCGACCGGCGTCTTCGTCGATGCGGCGATGGCGCTCGTCGAGAACAGCATTCCAGCGATTTCGGTGGAGCAGCGGAAGTCGCGCGTGTTCGCCGCGGCGCAGGCGATCGCGGCCAACGGTCTGACCGAAATGCACGACGCGGGCATCGATGCCGCGACGCTCACCGCGGTGCAGGAGTTGATCGACGAGAAGCGCTTCCCGATTCGCGTCTACGCGATGCTCGGCGACAACGACGAGCTGCTCGCGAATTGGTTCAAGAGCGGACCGATGTACGACTACGGCGGCCACCTCACCGTCCGCGCCGTGAAGCTTTACGCCGATGGCGCCCTCGGCTCGCGCGGCGCCGCGCTGCTCGCGCCGTACAGCGACGATCCGGGCAATACGGGTCTGCTCGTGTCGACGGAACAGCACCTCGAGGATGTCGCGCGCCGCGCGCGTGCGGCGAAGTTTCAGGTGAACACGCACGCGATCGGCGATCGCGGCGTGCGCAACGTGATCGACGCGTACAGCAATGCGGGAGTCACAGCCGCGGATCGCTATCGCGTCGAGCACCTGCAGGTGATCTCACCGCCCGACGTGCCGCGACTCGTCTCGCACGGCATCATCGCGTCGATGCAGCCGACGCATGCGACCTCGGACATGTACTGGGCCGAGCAACGCCTCGGGCCCGAGCGCATCCTCGGCGCATACGCATGGCGCACCGTCCTCAACGCCGGCGGCCGCCTCGCCCTCGGCTCCGACTTTCCGGTCGAGTCGGTGAATCCGTTCTTCGGCATCTACGCCGCGGTCACGCGTCAGGATCAAAAGGGATGGCCGCAAGGCGGCTGGTACCCGTCGCAGAAACTCACGCTCGCCGAAGCCATCCGCGGCTTCACCTCCGATGCCGCCTACGCCGCGTTCGAAGAGAAATCGCGCGGCACGATCGAGCCGGGCAAGCTCGCGGATCTCACGATCGTCGAAGGCGACTTCTACACCATGCCTGCTGCCGAGTTGTTCAAGACGAAAGTGCGGTACACGATCGTCGGCGGCGAGATCGTGTACGGGAAATAGCGCTCACATTCTCACGAGCTCGACGCGCCGGTTCGCCGCGCGGCCCAACGCGTTGTCATTCGGCGCGACCGGCTTCGTGCTGCCGAGGCCCTGCGGCGTGAGACGCGACGCATCGATGCCCGCACTCGTGAGGTACTGCTTCACCGATTCCGCACGGCGCGTCGAGAGATCCTGATTGTGCTCGGGCGTCGACGTCGAGTCGGTGTGACCTTCGATCGCCAGCTTCCAGTCGGCATGCGCCTTCAGCACGGTGACGACGAGGTCGAGCGTCGGCTTGGATTCGTCGCGCAGGTGATCGGAGTCGGAGTCGAAGTTGATGCCGTACAGGCGCAGGCGCTTCTCGTCCTGCAGCGCCTTCTCCATCTCCGCTTCGGGCTTCGCCTTCCATTGCGGGCACGAGCCGGGATCGTTGCTGATGCGGCGCGCGGTGAACGCGGTCATCGTCGGCTTGTCGGAGACGCCGTTCGTCTTCCACCAGCCGCCGAACATCGTGCTCGCATCCGGTGAGAAGACCATCAGCGCCGGCCCCTTGTCCTCGGGGAAATCCCACTGAAAGCGCACGACGTGACCTTCGAGTCCGCCGTTGATCGTGACGTCGAGATCTTCGACGCAGCCCGTGACGCGCGTGCCGTCCTGCTTCAGATGAAAGTTGCGGTACGGCGTCTCATAGACGCCGGTGATCGGTGCGATGGCGTCGTTCGACAGCTTCTTGCCGAACGCGCGAAACTCGCCGAGCTGCGTCGTCGCAGAGCTGCCGGCGCTTTTGATCGTGAGACGCAGCCAGCGGCCCGGCACATTCGCATCGGCGGGAAACGTCTGCCCGTCTTTGCCGGTATCCGCGAGCGTGACGTTCGCGATGGGCTTGAAGCCGTCGGTCGCGCTGGTGTCGGACATCTCGACGACGACGTTCCGCGGCACCTGTCCCTCGTACTCGGCGTTCGATGTGTCGAAGGAAACCCGCTCGATGGCGCTGCGCTGCGCGAGCGCGATGACGACCGGCTTGCCGACGACGCTATCCGCCGACCACCCCGCGCGCGGATCTTCATCGAGCATGTAATACGCCTCGGAATACGACGCCGGCGACGACACGACCATCGCTCCTTGCGCGAGCCCGGCGAGATCCTCGGCATTGTTCTCCGTGACCGACGTCTGCGTCGCGGCGGGAGTCGCGGCAGACGCCGTTGTCGTGGCGGAGCTCTCCGTCGTCGCGGTCGTCGATTCGCCGCGATGACACGCGAGAACGGTGGTCAGGAGAACGAGTGCGAGCGTGCGCTTCATGCGCGCGGATTTTAGCGTTCGAAGTCGTCGAAGTGAGTGAGGGCGCGGAAGTCCTGATAGCGCTCGTGCACGTCGCGGAGGGTGATCTCGCGCAGGCGGTCGAGTGAGAATTTCTCGACCGTGAACGACGCGAGCACGCTGCCGAAGATGATTGCGCGGCGGAGCTCGCGGTCGTGGATTTCCGTGCGCGACGCGAGGTAGCCGAGGAAACCGCCGGCGAAGGTGTCGCCAGCGCCGGTCGGGTCGAACACGTTCTCGAGCGGATACGCGGGCGCCGCGAAGATCACGTCTTTGCGCACCATCAGCACGCCGTATTCGCCGCGCTTCACCACCAGCGTCTGCGGGCCGAGGTCGAGGATCGAGCGCGCGCCTTTGACCAGGTTCGGCTCCTTCGTGAACTGCCGCACCTCGGCCTCATTGATCACGACGAGATCGACTTCGCTGAACGCCTTCGCCAGCTCGTCGCGCTTGATGTCGATCCAGAGATTCATCGTGTCGAGCGCGACGAGACGCGGACGCTTCGTCTGATGCAGCACGTCCATCTGCAGCTCGGGCTGGATGTTCGCGAGGAAGAGCACGTCCGCGTTGCGCTGGCGATCGTTCAGTTCCGGACGAAAGTCCGCGAACACGTTGAGCTGCGTGTCGCGCGTCTTCGCGACGTTGAGGTCGTAGCCATACTCGCCGCTCCAGAAAAACGTCTTCGCGCCGGAGACGCGCTGCAGACCTTCGAGATTGATCGCGCGTCCGTTGAAGACCGACGCGTCCTGCTCCGTGAAGTCGTCGCCGACGACGGCGACCAGCTCGACGTCCGTGAAGAACGACGCCGCGACCGAAAAATACGTCGCCGATCCGCCGATGCAGCGATCGACTTTGCCGAACGGCGTTTCCAGTGCGTCGAAGGCGACGCTGCCGACTACGAGGATGGACATCCGAGCTCCTTGCTCACGAAATGTATTTTCCGATCAACGGGCGCAGCTCTTCTTTCGCGCGGGAGGGAATCGCGTCGCGCGCGGTGAGCAGCGCGTACTGCAGGGCATTCGCGCACGCGCAGTCGCGCGTGCGCGTCGCGGCGCGTGTGATCGAGGCGCGGAGGATCTTCTGCGCCATCGCCGCGTTCGCGCGGAGGTATTCGAGGATCTGCGCGATGTCGACGTCGTCATGCTCGGGGTGCCAGCAGTCGTAGTCGGTGATGAGCGCCATCGTGGCGTAGCAAATCTCCGCCTCGCGCGCGAGCTTCGCCTCGGTCAGATTCGTCATGCCGATCACGTCGACGCCCCACGTGCGATACAGCTTCGATTCCGCGCGCGTCGAGAACTGCGGACCTTCCATGCAGAGGTACACGCCGCCGACATGCACCGTCGCACCGGCGTCGCGCGCGACGTCGCTCATGAGAAACGAGACCGCGGCGCAGATCGGATCGGCGAACGCGACGTGTCCGACGATGCCGTTGCCGAAGAACGTGTCCGCACGATGACGCGTGCGGTCGATGAACTGGTGCGGGAAGACGATGTTCGTCGGGTGGTACTCCTCTTTCATCGAGCCGACGGCGCTCGCGGAGAGGATGGTGTGCGCACCGAGGAGCTTGAGGCCGAAGATGTTGGCGCGATAGTTCACTTCGCTCGGGGTGAAGCGGTGTCCGCGTCCGTGACGCGAGAGGAAC
>DATELS010000087.1:0-4739 GCA_035276365.1 Thermoanaerobaculia bacterium | reverse complement strand
CATCGAGGGAACGTCGCGCGCCGCGTCGCTCGCGTACACGACGCTGCTCTCGCTGATCCCGCTGCTCGTCGCGTTCACGACCGCTCTGCAGCAGTACTTCGCGAAACTCTTCCCCGGTTTCCGCGTGCAGATCGACACCGTGCTGAACGCGGTCATCCCGTATCAGTCGCCGCAGATCAACTATCACCTCGCGCGCTTCGCGGAGAACGCGGCGACCGCGTCCGCGTTCGGCGCGATCATCTTCATGTTCATCGCGTTCCGGCTCTTCGTCGCCGTCGAAGGCGCGGTGAATCAGATCTGGAAGGTGCGCAGCATCCGCGGATATCGCCAGAAGATCATCGCCTTCACGATGCTGTTCTTCTGGGGTCCGCTGCTGATGGGACTCTCGTTCACGACGACGAGCATGCTCGAGCGCAATCGCTATCTGCGCGTGCTCTTCCAGGGCGATCTCATTTTCACGATCTTCCCGATCATCGTGCTCTTTATCGGATTCGCGATGCTGTTCTGGCTCGTGCCGTCCGCGCGCGTGCGATTGCCGTCCGCGATGCTCGGCGCGGTCGTGACGACGGCGCTGTTCACGTTGGTGCGCTGGCTGTTCGGGATTTACGCGGCGCATTTGATGAGCGGCCGCCTGAACATCATTTACGGCACGGTGGGTTTGGTGGTGATCTTCCTCCTCGCCATCGAGACCATGTGGGTCGTCATCCTCCTCGGCGTCGAGATCAGTTACGTCTGGCAGAACCTGTACGGTGTGCTGCGCGCGACGGAGCAGCATGTCGAAGATCAGCCGCGCTTCGATCTCTACTTCGCGTTGCGCGGCTTGATCGAGATCGCGCGCCGCTTCGATCGACGCGAGGAGCCGCCGTCGACGTATCGCCTGGCCGAGCAGTTCGGCACGACGGACTCGCAGATGGTGCGCGTGCTGCGCAGGCTCGAGGACGCGAAGCTGATCGCGCCGACCGGCGGCGAGTGGATCGGCTACGTGCCCGCGTGCGATCCCGATCGCATCAGCGTCGAGGAAGTCGTCGCGCAGATGGAAGGCGTGATGCGTTTGTTGCCGGACATCGGTCCCGAGGATCGCGAGCGCGCGGCAGTTGGGGAGTTGTTCCAGCGACTCAACTCCTGCACCGCGCAAGCGCTGGAGTTGATGTCTGTGGGACGTCTCGTGCGAGAGCTGTACTCGCCGCGCGAGGTGCGGCAGGAAGACGTCATTTAGCTGCTGCGGCGAGACGTCGTTCGCGCACGCGTCGAATGCGGCGGAACGTTTCGTACGCGACGGTGCAGCTCAGCAGCCAGATCAAGCCCGCGACGATTCCCGCGACGACGTCCGAGATCCAGTGGACGCCGAGGTAGATGCGGGAGGCGGAGATGCCGACGATCATCGTGCAGGCGAAGGACATCGCCAGCGCGCGCGTACGCCAGCCGCGCAGCGAGCGAAACGCGAGATACGCGAGAGCGCCCCAGACGATCGTCGAGCCCATCGCGTGACCGCTCGGGAAGGAGTAGCCGTGCGCGCGGCGCAGCGCCTCCGCGAGATCGGGACGCGCGCGCGCGAAGAATCCCTTCAGCACGAGGTTGAGCAGTCCACCGACGCCGCCCGTGAACGCGAGGTAC
The DNA here is from genome assembly GCA_035276365.1 of Thermoanaerobaculia bacterium. Taxonomy (GTDB): domain Bacteria; phylum Acidobacteriota; class Thermoanaerobaculia; order Gp7-AA8; family Gp7-AA8; genus QHVT01. The sequence goes on along the minus strand of DATELS010000087.1, from coordinate 3,125 downwards.
ACCGCCCAGCGCCAGTGCTTGCGCAACAGGAGCACGGCCACGACAACGGCGGTGATGATGCCCGCGCCGACCGGCGTGCCGATGAGGGTCATGATGACGAAGAGCCGCGTCGAGCCGTCCGAGCGCGCGTAGTACGCGGAGTCGTGCACCGCGCGATCGAATGTCTGCAACGCCGGCGAGCTCCCCTGCACCGCCTCCGCGATTTCTTCGAACAAATGCCCCGCGAGCAGCGTCGCCCCGAACCCGAACAGCAGGATGACGACAACCGGCAGGTAATCGCGAAACCGAAACTTCGCCGTGCGATGCGCGAGCCGCGCGAAGACCGTGCGGAGGAGCGGGCCGAAGGAAAAGAAGATCGCGTAGAAGACGAAGAAGACGAGAAGGAGGAAGAGGGCGAAGAGCACGGCGCTAGAAGCCGCCGCTCATGTACTTCCACTGCACGATCTTCTCGTTGATCTCGCGCAGGCGGCGGCTGATCATGCGGCACAGCAGGTTCAGGAACTGCAGTGACGCGTGCGGGTCCATCGAGAGGATCTCGTTCAGCGTCGCGCGGTCGATCGAGAGTACCGTGGCATCCGTCTCGTGCGCCTTCGCGTCGGCGGAGCGCGGCTTGTCGTCGATGAGCGCCATCTCGCCGAAGAAGTCGCCGCGGTCGAGCACCGTCAGCGCCTCCTCGCCCACGCCGGGGATGAACTTCGAGATGCGCACGCGGCCATCGAGGACGATGTACAGCTTGTCGCCCTTGTCGCCCTCGCGGAAGATCATCGACCCTTCGCGGAAGCGCTCCTCCGTCGAGAACGTCGCCAGCAGCTTCATTTCAGCCGCGGACAGTCCGCGCTCGCGGAACAGATCGACCTTGTCCTCCGACTTGACCGTGATCTGCTGCATCTCGCGCTTGCCGTCCGCGCGCTTGCGTCCCTGACCCTTCTTCGCGTCCTCCTGGAAGAAGAGCTTGAGCTGCTCGTTCGCGTCGCGGACCTTTTCCGTCAGCGAGCGCCAGAACGCCCAATGCAGTCCGACGGCGAGCTCCTTGTCCTCGTCCATCAACTGATCGAGCGCGCTGAACGAAAACGTGTAGCAGGCCGACGGCTCGATCGCGAGTCCGTCGCTCGAGCGATGCGTGCGGTCGATGAAATTCATCTCGCCGAAGATCGTGTCCGAGTCGAGGGAGCCGAGGATCTGGGGACCGAAGGGAGTCTCCTTGCGGATCTCGATCTTCCCGTCCTTCACGACATAGAAGTCCATCGAGCGGTCTTCTTCGCGGAAGACATAGTCGCCCGTCGCGTAGCCTTCGACGCGCGCGAACTTCGAGAGACGGAAGATCTGCTCGTCCTTCATGTGCTGGAAGACGGCTAGCTTGCGGAGATCGTGCGAGACCGTGATCAGGTCTTCGCGCTTCTCCGCCGCGCGCGTGATCTTCGTGAGGATGTCTTTGAGGTCCTTGCGCGAGTCGAGTCGGAAGAGATTCTCTTTGCGGAACTCGAGGCGCTCGGTGCAGAGCTGCAACTGCTCGACGCGCACCTTGATACGCGCGTTCAGCTCTTTCGTGTCGATGTTGTGCACGCGCTTGAGCGTGTTGATCATGCGGCGCACCGGCTCGCTCGACTCGCCTTTCTGGTCGGTGGCCAGCAGAAACGCGTCGATGAAGTCGTCGAGCGAGCGATCGAAATTCTTCAGCTCGAACTGAATGCGGCCGGAGATCTCGGCGAGTCCGCGATCGAATGGATTGAGCTTGCGCGCCTTCTGGATCTCCTCGTGCGCCGCTTCCCACTCGCCCTGCGAGTAATAGAGGCGGCCGAGGATCTCGAAGGGGCGGTAGTTGTTGGGAGTTTTGATCTTCGCGATCTCGAGCAGCTCGATCGCCTTCGACGTCTGGTCCTTCGCCATGTGGTACTGCGCGAGGCCGACGTATTGCGAGGAGTCGATCTCGTCGCGCGCGCGCTCGGCGGCGACGTCGTTCTTCACCGTGATGTAGCGCTGTTCTTCGGCGGCCTGTTTCATGTCGCGCACGCGCGCGAGGTTGATGCGCAGCGCGACCGAGCCCGGCTTGAGCTTCTCGGCCATCTCGTAGAGATGGATGGACTCGTCGAACATGCCCTGGTCGGCGTAGCGCCGCGCCAGCGCCAGCAAGTCGTCCGCCTCGATCGGTATGCTCGCCTCGGCCGCCAGTGTGCGGAACCGCGCGCGCGAGGGGAGGGGCTGCTCGGCCATCGGAACGCCTATTATGCGTGAAGTGCGAACTCTCGCGCTTCTCGCGGTCCTGGCCGCAACGTTCCGGCTCGCCACGCCTCCGTACGAGTTCCAGTTCCTGCGCGATCACGGGACGCACGACGAGTACCACACGGAATGGTGGTACTACACGGGCCATCTCCGCACCGCGTCGGGCAAGCGATTCGGATTCGAGGTCACGTTCTTTCGCGTCGGCATCGTGCCGCCGGGTGCGCAGAAGGAATCTCAGTGGGATCTCGAACACGTCATGCCGGCGCACTTTGCGATCACCGACGTCGATGCGAAGGAGTTCCGCTACTACGAGAAGTTCAACCGCGCGTCGCCGTTCACGGCGAGCAGCGCGGAAGGACGACTCGACGTGTTCAATGAAGGCTGGCGCGCGACGACGAATCCGGATGGTTCATGGCGCCTCGTCGCGAAAGATGGGAAAGACGCGATCGACCTCACGCTGCGCTCGCGCAAGCCGCCCGCGATTCACGGACACGACGGCGTGAGCGTGAAGGCGTCAGGCGTCGGCTACGCGTCGCACTACTACTCGATGACGCGGCTCGAAGTCGCGGGCGTCGTGAACGGCGAGCGTTGCAGCGGACAGGCGTGGATGGATCACGAGTTCGGCAGCTCCGCGCTGCGCGAGAATCAGCAGGGGTGGGACTGGTTCTCGATTCAACTCGACAACGACGCGGAGCTGATGCTGTACGTGATCCGTCGCAAAGACGGCACGGCGGACGTGACGTCCTCCGGCTCGCTGATCACGAGCGACGGCAACGTCATCGCCATCAAGCGCGAGCAGATGCGCGTCACGCCGCGCTCGAAGTGGAAGTCGAAGAAGAGCGGCGCGACGTATCCGATGGGCTGGCGCGTGGCGCTGCCGCGGCTGGGCGTGCTTCTGACCCTCG
>DATELS010000086.1:0-2314 GCA_035276365.1 Thermoanaerobaculia bacterium | reverse complement strand
CGGCATGACGCTCGTGAAGAAGAACTGAACGTGAGGACGAATTCATGAAGCACAGCATCACTCTTCTCATCGGCCTCGCCGCGTCACTGCTGCTCAGCTCCTGCGCGAGCGTGCCCCGCGACGCCGGCGCGAACGAAGTGCAGCAGGCGCTCGCACAACGCGGCGCGCCGCCCGTCGAATGGAGCGCGCAGCCAACCACCGCCGACCACGAGCGCGTCGCGGCCATGCTCGCCGACGAGCTGACCGCCGACGAAGCCGTGGCCATCGCCACGCTCAACAACCCGCGCCTGCAGGTCACGCTCGCCGAGCTGGGCATCGCCCGAGCCGATCTGATCGAAGCTTCGACGATCTCGAATCCCGTCTTCGAGGCCGAGCTCCGCTTCCCCGCCGAGCCATACCGGCCCTTCGAGCTGACGCTCGCGCAGTCGCTGATCGAGCTGATTCAGCTTCCGCGCCGCCGCGCACTCGGGCGCGCTGCCTTCGACGCCGCGCAGATGCGCGTCAGCTCCGAAGTGCTCCGCTTCGGCGCCGACGTTCGCTCCGCGTACTTTGACCTCCTCGCCGCCACGCAGCACGTCGCGTTGAGCCGCAACGCGGCAGCAGCAGCGCAGACGGCCGCCGAAGTGGCGATGAAGCAACACGCGGCCGAGAACATCACCGATCTCGATTTCGAGAACGAGCAGGCGCGCTACGAACAGGCGAAGCTCGATCTCGCGCGCGCCGAGCAGCGCGCCCTCCTCGCGCGCGAAGCGTTGATCCGCGTCATGGGCCTGCGGAACGCAGCCGCCGAATGGCGGCTCCCGGAATCGTTCCCTGCGCTGCCGGACTCCGAGATGGACCAGCAGCAGCTCGAACAGCTCGCAGCCGCGCAACGCCTCGATCTGGCGATCGCGCGGCGGGAGCTGGACGTCGCCCGGCAGCGCGTCCCGATCGCACGGTTGTCGATGCTCGAAGAAACGGTCCTCGACTTCCACTACGAGCGCGAGCCGAGCGGCGAGCACACCCTCGGGCCGGGTATTGAGATTCCGATCCCGATCTTCAACAGCGGCCGTGCGGCACGCACGCGCGCCGAAGCCGAATTCCTCCGCGCGCGCCACACCGTGAACGCGATCGAAGCCGCGAGCGCGTCGACTCTCCGATCCGGGCGCACCACGCTCGCCGAAGCGCGCGCACGCGCCGAGTACTACCGCGACGTCGTCGTACCGCGCCGCACGCGCATCGTCGAGCTGACGAAGCTCGAGCACAACGCCATGCTCGTCGGCGTCTTCCAGCTCCTGCAGGCAAAGCAGAACGAGATGCAGACGCGCCGCGACTTCATCGACGCGCAACGCGACTACTGGAGCGCGCGCACGAATCTCGACCGCGCGCTGCAGGGCATCGCCGAAGACACGTCATTCACTCCCGCCACCGATCAAGGGACCGGCAAGCGGGCAGAAGTCACCGCAGGGGGCCACTAGTCATGCCGTTCAGTCGCCGTAACTTTCTTTTCTCCACCGTCGCGGGTGTCGCGACGGGACTCCTCGCCAGCACGCGCGCGTTCGCGCAACGCCTTCGCCCGCTCGGCGCGAGCGGTCCTCCGCCGAAACCCGACGCGGCGCGCCGGCAAGGCGGACGCGTGCCCGTCATCACCCCGAACGGAACGACGCTTCCGCATCGCATGGTCGGCGGGGTGAAGGAATTTCACCTCATCGCCGAGCCCGTGCGCCGCGAGTTCGTCGACGGCCTCGAAGTGAACTGCTGGGGCTACAACGGCGTCACGCCCGGCCCCACCATCGAAGCCTTCGAGGGCGACCGCGTGCGCATCCTGGTCACCAACAAGCTGCCGGAAGGAACGTCGATGCACTGGCACGGCTTCATCCTCCCGAACGGCATGGACGGCGTGAGCGGTCTCAATCAACCGAAGATCGAGCCGGGCGAGACGTACGCCTACGAGTTCACGCTCCAGCAGACGGGCACGCTCATGTATCACCCGCACTTCGACGAGATGACGCAGATCAACCTCGGCATGCAGGGGTTCTTCATCATTCATCCGCGCGACCCCGGCGTGCGCCGCGTCGATCGCGACTTCGCCATCTTCCTCAACGAGCAGTTCATCAAGCCCGGCACCGCAACGCCCGATCCGACGGTGATGCTCGACTTCAACACCTTCACCATGAACGGCCGCGTTTTCCCCGGCACCGAGCCGATGCTCGTGCGCACCGGCGATCGCGTGCGCATCCGCCTCGCGAATCTCACCATGGACTCCCACCCGATCCACATCCACGGCCACGCCTTCTACGTCACCGGCACCGACGCCGGACCGATCCCGCAGACC
>DATELS010000085.1:0-4722 GCA_035276365.1 Thermoanaerobaculia bacterium | reverse complement strand
GGGATCGGTCTTCATCGACTCTCTCGCCGTTTTGCGCAGCACCTGCTCGTCGCGCTCGATGAGACGCCGAAGATCGCCGTCCGAGATCACGCCCTGCAGCACGCCGTCCGCGTTGACGACGGCCGCGATGCCGAAGCGCTTCTTCGACATCTCGTAAATCACGTCGCGCATCGCCGTCTCCTCGCGCACGAGCGGCACTTCGTCGCCTTTGTGCATGAGGTCGCGCACGCGCAGGAAACGCTTGCCGAGCTTTCCGCCCGGATGCAGCGATGCGAAGTCTTCCTCGCGAAATCCGCGACGCACGAGCAGCGCCATCGCCAGCGCGTCGCCCAACGCGAGCGTGGCGGTGGTCGACGCGGTCGGTGCGAGTCCGAGGGGACACGCTTCCTCGGAGATCGCAGCGGACAGGTGATAGTCCGCGGTGCGCGCGAGCGTCGACGAAGGCTTGCCGGTGATGGCGATGATCTCCGCGCCGATCCTCTTGATGCTCGGCAACAGTCGCAGCAACTCCTCGGTCTCTCCGGAGTTCGAGATGGCGAGCACGACGTCGCCTTTCACCAGCATCCCCAGGTCGCCATGAATGGCCTCGGTCGGATGCATAAAGAACGACGGCGTGCCGGTCGACGCGAGCGTGGCGCTGACTTTCTGGCAGATGATGCCCGACTTGCCGACGCCCATCGTCACGACGCGCCCTTGGCACGCGGCGATGAGCTCGACCGCGTCGACGAATGACTGATCGAGATGCTCGACGACTCCGCGAATCGCCGCCGCCTCCACCTCCAGCACCCGCTTCGCCTCGATGATGGCGGGATGCGCCGGATGCTCGTCGCGCTCGGAAAACGCCTGCGTCATGCCGGCGGCATGGTAGCAGGAGCGACGCGTTCCGCCGTCATCGCCGCGTCAGCCGCGCGCACGGTCAGCGCCATGACGATCAGGTCGAGCAGGATGTAAAGAATCCCCACGCCCGCGGGCGGATTGGCGGAATGCAGTCCGACGCCCGGCACGGTCGCGGTCCATTGCCAGTTGCCGATCGCGGTGCCCGCCCACTCGAGGAAGATCGTGTAGACGAAGCACGCGGAGAGCATGAGTTGATTGCGCGAGCGGACGATGAGCGCGAGCGCGCCGAGCCACCAGAGGAAGCCCCACGTGTCATGCGCGAAGACGAGGCTGAGGATCGCGATGACCGTGCCGATGATCATCACGCCGCGCGTGATCGCCGCGGCGCGCGCGCGGAAGAATTGCTCGTGCGACGTCGCGGCGGCGAGGGTGTAGAAGAGGCCGTGACCGGGCGGCACGTACAGCGGAATGAGCGCGTGCTTGTACGAGTACAAACCCCAGCCGAGGGAGAGCACGACTTCGCCGAGGGAGGCGACGAGGATGGCGGTGATGATCTGCCGCGGCTCGACGTCCGTACGTCGCGCGAAGAACCAGAGAAACGCGCCGGTGGCGATGCCGAGGGCGAGCTGCGACGCGAGTCCATCGCGATCGATGAGGAGCACCGCGCCCATGAAGAACGCGGACGCGATGACGAATCGCGCCAGTCTCACGAGCGCGCCGCCTTCTCCTGCGGCAGGAGACACGCGTACAGCATGTCCATGACCGGCGTGGCGACGCCGCTCGCGCGCGCGAGTCGCACGGCTGCGCCGAGTTGCGCGTCGAGCTCCGAGGGCTTGCCTTCCATGACGTCGCGCTGGAGAGAAGAGGTCGACGTCGCGTCGAGACCTTCGTAGCGCGCCCACGTGCGCTCGAGCGCGTCGTCGCCGAGGTCGATGCCGCGCGCGGAGGCGACGGCGATGAGCTCGCGCAACGCTGCATCGGCGAGCGCCCGCACTTCAGGAGTCGCGCGCCAGACGCCGATCGGCACGCGCGTGAGCGCGCCGATCGCGCTGAGCGGCGCGATGAAGAGGAACTTCGACCACATCGAGCGATGGATGTCCTGCGGAACCTCCGCTTTCACATGCGCGGAGACGAATGTGTCGCGCAGGCGCTCGACGCGCGGCGTCATGCGGTTGTCGAGCTCGCCGAACATGACGAATGGCTCGGCCGCGATGTGGCGGATATGACCGGGCTCGACGACGAAGCTGACGATGCCACAGAGACCGCCGAGGACGCGCTCGCGGCCGACGAGCGGCGCGAGGACGTCCGGCGCATCGATCCCGTTCTCGAGCGGGACGACCATCGTGTCGGGTCCGAGAAGGGGAGCGAGCCGTGAGGCGGCCTCAGGAATCTGCCACGTTTTCACCGTCAACACTACGGCGTCGACGGCACCAATGGATGCAGGGTCGTCGGTCGCGTTCACGCGCTCGACGACGAAGTCGCCGTCTTTGCTGTCGACGCGCAGTCCGCGCGTGCGCAGCGCATCGAGCGTCGCGCCGCGCACGAGGAACGTCGTGTCGACGCCGGCGCGCGCGAGCTTGCCACCGAAGAACCCGCCGACTCCGCCTGCACCCACGACGACGATTCGCATTCGCGCCGCATTCTACGTGCACACGAAGTGGGCGTACCGGTTGCAGATCACGCGAACCAGCCGTAGCAGTTCAGCAAGCTTCGGATCTCCCAATTTCTATGCGCCCCCGGTTCCCGCGGATCCTCCTCGTCCTCCTTGCGCTCGGAGTGCTGACGCGCCCGCTGTTCGCTGTCGACACGACGCTCGTGGCGGCCGGCTCGACGTGGCGCTACAAGGACAACGGCAGCGATCAAGGCACGGCGTGGCGCGCGGCGGCGTTCAACGACAGCGCGTGGAGCTCCGGTCCCGCGCAGCTCGGCTACGGCGACGGCGATGAGGCGACCGAGGTGTCGTACGGGCCCGATCCGAACTTCAAGTACGTGACGACGTACTTTCGCCGCACGTTCAATGTCGCCGATCCGTCCGCGTTCAACACAGTGAAGATGCGCACGATCCGCGACGACGGCGTGGTCGTCTACATCAACGGCACGGAAGTGTGGCGCAGCAACATGGCGGTGGGAACGGTCAACTACCTGACCTTCGCGTCCACGACGACGGGCGGCGACGAGAGCACGTTCATCCCGGCGACGGTGAGCCCGTCGGTGTTGGTCGCGGGACAGAATGTGATCACGGCGGAGATTCACCAGGCCGACCGCCTCTCCTCCGACATCAGCTTCGACCTCGAGCTCCTCGGCTCCACCGACGCGCCCTCCGCGAATCTCCTCCGCGAGCCGTACCTGCAGCTCGGCACGCCGACGTCGATCCGCATCCGTTGGCGCACGGACATCGCCACGGACTCGCGCGTGCAATACGGGACGTCGGCGAACGCGCTGAATCTCACGGCGCTCGTGACGACGCTGACGACGGAGCATGAGGTCACGCTCTCCGGACTCTCGCCCAGCACGCGCTACTACTATTCGGTGGGCTCGTCGTCGCAGACGCTGGCCGGGGGCGACGGCGACACGTCGTACACGTTCAAGACGTTCCCGACCGCCGGCTCGACCAGCGCAACGCGCATCTGGGTCCTCGGCGACTCCGGCACGGCGAGCAACAGCGCCGCCGCGGTGCGCGACGCGTATCTGAATTTCATCGGCAGCGCGCAGACGAATTTCTGGCTGATGCTCGGCGACAACGCGTACGACGCGGGCACGGACAGCGACTATCAGAACGCGGTGTTCGACATGTATCCGTCGATGCTGCGCTCGTCGGTGCTCTGGCCGACGATCGGCAATCACGACACGGCGGAGATTCCCGTCGCGCCGCCGGACCTGCCGTACTTTCAGATGTTCACGCTGCCGACGGCAGGGGAGGCGGGCGGCGTGGCGTCGGGAACGGAGAAGTACTACTCGTTCGACTACGCGAATGCGCACTTCATCTGCCTCGACTCGATGGTGTCGGATCGCTCGCCGACGGGACCGATGCTGACATGGCTGCGCAACGATCTGGAGTCGACGTCGCAGCAGTGGATCATCGCGTTCTGGCACCACCCGCCGTACTCGAAGGGCTCGCACGATTCGGACGATGACGTGGAGCTCGTGGAGATGCGCCAGAACGCGCTGCCGATCCTCGAGGAGTACGGCGTGGATCTGGTGTTGAGCGGTCACAGTCACTCGTACGAGCGCTCGTTCCTGATCGACAGCCATTACGGCTCATCGAGCACGTTCGTGTCGTCGATGAAGAAGAACGGCGGCAGCGGGCAGACGGAAACGACGGGCGCGTACACGAAGCCGACGCTGGGCATGGGCTCGCACGAGGGCGCGGTGTACGTGGTGGCGGGCAGCTCGGGCACGACGAGCGGCGGCCTCCTGAATCATCCCGCCATGTACATCGGCCTCAACAACCTCGGCTCGCTCGTTTTGGACCTGAACGGCCGCCAACTGGACGTGAAGTTCCTGCGCGAAAACGGCGTGGTGGCGGATCACTTTACGATCCTCAAGGGTTCGATCTCCGCGCCCTCTGGCTTGTCCGCGACCGCGGCGTCGTCGACGCAGATCAATCTCGCCTGGACGGATGTGGCGAACGAGACGGGGTATCGCGTGGAGCGCTGCGCCGGCGCGTCGTGCACGAATTTCGCGCAGATCGTGCAGCTCGGGGCGAACGTGACGTCGTATCCCGATACGAACATCTCGGGCACGTACACGTACCGGGTCATCGCGTTCAACGCGACGGAGACGTCCGGGCCCTCGAACACCGCGACTGCAACCACCCTGGCGCCTGTTGCGACTCCGACAGACCTGTCCGCGACCGCGGCGTCGTCGACGCAGATCAATCTCTCC
>DATELS010000084.1:0-4172 GCA_035276365.1 Thermoanaerobaculia bacterium | reverse complement strand
CTTCTACACTTCCCGCGTCATGAGAAGAGTTGCCTTTGCGCTTGCCGTCCTGCTTTCGCTTCCTGTCCATGCCGCGTTGCGCGTCGTTAGTGCGGGGCCGGTGGGGGAGACGGCGACGATTGCGGAGGCGAATGAGATTCGCGTCGTCTTCTCCGAGCCCATGGTCGCGCTCGGGCGGATTCCGCAGCCCGTCGTTGCGCCCTTCTTCAAAATCGCGCCGGCGGTGAAGGGAACGTTTCGTTGGTCCGGCACGACCACGCTCATCTTCACGCCCGACAAAGCGCTGCCCTTCGCGACCGAATACAACGTCACGATCGACAAGAGCGCGAAGGCGCTCAGCGGCGCGACGCTCGACGAGTCGTATCGCTTCACCTTCAGCACGCCGTCGGTGAAACTGATGCGCACCGACTTCTACCGTCGCGCGAACGGCGCGTACGTCATCGGCCTGTGGTTCAACCAGCCCGTGCAATCGAGCGCGATCGTGCCGCGACTCAAGCTCACCACGCAGGCACATCCCATCGACCTGCCCGTCGAGCCCGTGGGCGACGCCGCGTTCGAGGCGAAGAAAGCGAAAGCCGTCGCGGCCGCGCAGTCGGATGGACAGACCGTGCTCTCCTTCGTCGCCACCGAGTGGGACAAAGAGCGCTTCCAACCCGCGCCGGAGCTCGTCGTCATCGAGACCAAGCCCGGACTCGCGCCCGACACCTGGATCCGCGTCGCGTATCGCGATCAGGAGTACACCGTCCAACTCGATCAAACGCTCTTCGTCAGCGGCATCGACTGCCGGAAAGAGTGCGATCCCGAGACGCGCAACACCATCAACCTCCGCTCCGGTCCCGGCGTCCGCTTCGCGGAAATGCGCAAGGCGGTGAGCGTCACCGACCTCACCGATCCCGCGAAAGAAACGCCGGTGCAGCCGAAGAGCGTGAAGCCCGACTTCGATTCGCCGTCGTGGAATTACGGCCTCGACGAGCTCGGATACTCGCTGCTGCCCGCGCACACGTATCGCGTCCGCGTCGCGCCGACGCTCGTCGCGGAAGACAAGCAAACCCTCGGCTACACGTGGACCGGCACGATCGAGAACTGGCACAAGTCGGCGTTCGTCAGCTTCGGCACCGGACATGGCGTGTGGGAGGCGACCGGCGGTCCGATCCTCCCGTTCCACGCGCGCAACTTCCGCTCGGCGAAGCAGTGGCTCGCGCCGCTGTCGATCGAAGAGATCATGCCGACGATGTTGAAGCTGCGCGAGTCCGGCTTCAACGTCACGCCCGAAACGAAGCCGACGACGCGCAAACTGAATCTGCCGCTCGACAAGATCATCGCCGTCGGTCTCGACCTCAAGCCCGCCATCGGCGACGACAACCTCGGCATCGTCTGGGCCGCGATCCAGCCCGGCGACCAAGTCGCGAAGTCGAAGATCTACAACCCCGACCCCGTGTCGACGGTCGTGCAGTCGACGAACCTCGGCATCAGCATCAAAGACAGCCCACGCAACACGCTCATCCTCGTCACGCGACTCGAAGACGTCGCGCCCGTCGAAGGCGCGAAAGTCACGATTCGCGATCGTGCGAACAAAGTGGTTTGGACCGGAACAACCGGCGCGGACGGCATCGCCATCGCGCCGAACACGGACCTGCGCCGCAAGAAAGAATCGACCGGCGATGAGTGGGAAGACTCGTGGTACTCGCTCAGCGAGCTGCACTTCGTCGTCATCGCGGAGAAAGACGGCGACGTCGCGTACGTCGGCAGCGACTGGAACGAAGGCATCGGTCCGTGGGACTTCAACGTGCGCTACGACCTCGCCGAGGCGGAGCCGCAGTTGCGCGGAACGATCTTCGCCGACCGCGGCGTGTACAAGCTCGGCGAGGAAGTGCACTTCAAAGCGGTCGTGCGCGCGGACGCGACGGACGGCATGCAACTGCTCGCGCCGGGCACGAAGCTCGACGTGATCCTGCGCGACAGTCACGCGAAGGAAATCGATCGGCGCAGCGTGACGGTGAACGCGTGGAGCAGCGCGGAATGGACGTTCCGCATCCCCACCGACTCTCCCCTCGGCACGTACAACATCACCGGCTCGACGGAGAACAGCCGCGGACTCGTGCAGGGCGACTTCCTCGTCGCCGCGTATCGCCGTCCCGACTTCCGCGTCGACGCCACGCTCTCCGCGAACGATACGCTCGCGGGCACGAAGCTCTCGGGTCGCATCCGCGGCCGCTATCTCTTCGGCTCGCCGATGTCGAATCGCGACGTGAGCTGGACGTACTCGAAGATCGAGCTCGAGGACGTGCCGCAGAAGATCACCGACCGCTGGCCTTCCGAGCGCTACACCTTCCTCGGCCACGATTGGGATGCCGAGGCGATCAGCCGGATCGTGATCTCGCAGAAGGATGAGCAGCTCGATGCGAAGGGCGAACTCGCGCTCACGCTCGACACCGACAAAGCCGCGGGCGCGCCGTTCGAGTATCAGATCGAGGGACGCGTCACCGACGTGACGCGGCAGGAGATCGCGGGACGCGCGTCGTATCGCGTCGATCCCGCGCCGTGGTACATCGGCCTCCTTCGTCCGCCGTACTTTGCGGACTCGCCGAATGGCATCGACACCGAAGTCGTCGCCGCGGGACTCGATGGACTCGCGGTCGCCGGCGTGAAGGTGAAGGTCGAGCTGAAGCGCATGCAGTGGACGAGCGCGCGGCAGTCCGAAGGCGACGGCTTCTACGAGTGGGACAGCGAGCGCAAGGAAGTGCCCGCGGGCGAGTGGACGATCACGACGAAGACCGAGCCCGTGCCGCTGCACATCCCGATCGCCGAGGGGGGCGAGTACGCGCTGGTCGCGACGGCGGAGGCGGACGGGCGCTCGACAAAAACGCGCACGTGGTTCTACGCCGTCGGCGCGGGCTACACCGCGTGGGAACGCTACGATCACAACCGCATCGATCTCATCCCGGAGAAGACGAACTACAAGCCGGGCGACGTCGCACGCATCATGATCAAGTCGCCGTGGGAGAAGGCGACCGCGCTGCTGACGACGGAGCGCGAAGGCGTGCGGACGTGGAAAAAGTTCGAGCTCACGTCGACGCAGCAGACGATCACCGTCCCGATCACGGAGAAAGAGATCCCGAACTTCTTCGTGTCGGTACTGATCCTCAAAGGACGCACGAAACAGGATCCAGGCAAGGACGGTAGCGATCCCGGCAAGCCCGCCTTCCGACTCGGCTACGTCGAGCTGAAAGTCGAAGACGCGTCGAAGCGGCTGCAGGTCGACGTCAAAGCGAATCGCGACGAGTTCCGTCCCGCGGCGAAGGCGCAGATCGAGATCAACGTCAAAGACGCGGCGAACAGACCGTCGCAGTCCGAGGTGACGTTGTGGGCGGTCGACTACGGAGTGTTGTCGCTGACCGGCTATCAACCGCCGGATGTCCTGCAGTCGATCTATCTCGACAAGGCGCTGCAGGTCGCGAATGAAGACTCGCGACAGCGCATCGTCAGCCGCCGCGTGATCACGCCGAAGGGCGCGACGGACGGCGGAGGCGGCGGACGCGACGCCGGTCCGGGCACGCTGCGCAAGGACTTCCGCGTGCTGGCGTTCTGGCTCGGCTCGATCGTGACGGACGCGAAGGGCCGCGCGAAAACCGAAGTCACGCTGCCGGAGTCGCTGACGACGTATCGCGTGATGGCGGTCGCGGGCGACAAGCAGTCGCGCTTCGGATTCGATCAGGCGGAGATCCGCATCAACAAACCGCTGATGCTCACGCCGTCGTGGCCGCGCTTCCTCGCCGTCGGTGACAAGGCGTACTTGGGCGGCGTCGTACACAACCAGTTGAAGAGCGGCGGCGGCAAGGCGACAGTGTCGATCGAGTCGCTCGATCCGAACGTGCTGGCGGTGAATGGGAAGTCGACCGTCGACATCAAAGCGGGCACGCCGAACGAAGTGCGCTTCGACGCGGAGGCGAAGTCGATCGGCAACGCGCGCATCCGCATGCGCGTCGTGATGGGACGCGAGAACGATGCGTTCGAAGACGTGATCCCGGTGCGCGTGCTCGTGTCGCCGGAGACGACCGCCGCGTACGGCGAGGCGAATCCGCGCGCGGAGGAGAAGGTCGAGCTGCCGCAGAACATCGTGCCGGGCTTCGGCGGACTGCGCGTCGATCTCGCGTCGACGCAGATGGTCGGAC
>DATELS010000083.1:0-5099 GCA_035276365.1 Thermoanaerobaculia bacterium | reverse complement strand
GAAGGTCGCGACGAATTCCGCGAAGCCGAGGAAGTGCTCGACGGACTCGGACCCGTGTTCAACGAGCGTTCGTGCGTAGCGTGTCACAGCGCGCCGGTCGTCGGCGGCGGGAGCCAGCGCAGCGTCACGCGATTCTCGCGTCGCGTGAACGGCGTCTACGATCCGCTCACGAACCTCGGCGGCTCGCTGCGGCAGGATCACGCGCTCACCCCGGCCGACAATCCGTCGCATCCGTTCCGTCCGGAGAACGTGCCGCAGCAGGCGACGATCGTCGTGCGGCGCAGAACGACGCCGCTCTTCGGACTCGGCTTCGTCGACGCGACTCCTGACGCCGACTTCATCGCGCTCGCGCAGACGCAAGCCGCGCGACGCGACGGCACCGCGGGACGCACGAACCTCGTCGACAACATTCGCGCGGGGATGAAGACGGTGGGCAAGTTCGGATGGAAGTCGCAGGTACCGACGCTGCTGCAGTTCGCGGGCGACGCGTACCTGAACGAGATGGGCATCACGAGCGCGGACTTTCCGAACGAGAGCTGCCCGCAGGGCAACTGCGCGGAGCTGGCGTTCAATCCGGCGCCGGGGATCAACGACGACGGCTCGGGCGTCGCGTCGCTCACGGACTTCATGGCCATGCTCGCGGCGCCGCCGCGCGGCACGCAGAATCGAGATACCGCGGAAGGTGAGGCGACGTTCGAGCAGATCGGATGCGCCGCGTGTCACGTGTCGACGCTGCGCACGGGCGCGAGCTCGATCGCCGCGCTCGATCGCAAGACGTATCACCCGTACTCCGATTTCCTGCTGCACGACATGGGCGCGCTCGGCGATGACCTCGAGATGGGCGACGCGCGCGGCCGCGAGATGCGCACGGCGCCGCTGTGGGGACTGCGCTTCATCACGGCGTATCTGCACGACGGCCGCGCGCGCACGCTCGATCAGGCGATCGCCGCGCACGACGGCCAGGCACGCGCGTCGCGCGATCGCTTCGCCGCGCTCACGAGCGCGGCGAAGGCGAAGGTGATTGCGTTCCTGCAGTCGTTGTAGTCACTTCATCGGAGATGGGCTACGGCACGTTCGGTGCGTAGCCCGTCACCGTCACCCATCCCGTGTCCGTGTGCACGCTGATGTTGCGGAGCACGGGCGCGTAGTCCGAGATGAAGCCATAGAAGTAGCTGCTCTCGCCGCCGCCCGGATAGCTGCCGGCGTACACGGGCGAGTTGAAGTCGAAATACGTCCAGCCGAAGAACGTGTAGGCCGCCGTCACGGGCTTCGTTCCGATGCCGCCGGACGTGACGTTGAACACGTGATCCGTGGCCACCGAGTCGTAGTTGTAGTCGTACTGGCGCACCGGCCCCATGTTCGAGATCGCGACCTGATCGACGTAGGGCAGGTACGTGATGCCCGCCACCTGGCGCAGATCGACGCGATAGCGATACACCCACTTGCCCGCGGCGGGCGATCCCGCTTGTCCCTGATTGATGCGCGACTGGAAGAAGCCGCTGCCCATCAGCGGCGACGAGTAATCCGTCACGGTCGCGCTGCAGGTCGTGCTCCAGATGCACGCCACGCCCGGCGACGCCGCGTTGACGACGTTGAGCGCCATCGCCGGAACGGCAATGGCGGCCGCGAGAACCGACACGAACACCACACGCAGAGAGAGTCTCTTCATTCTTTCCTCCGATGCGCACAATGTGCACACGACGGAAAGAAGGCGCTGTGATGTACGTCGCGTTACGTGAAGCTGACCGCGAGCTTGCTTCCGTCTTCGCGATAGATCGTGTCGACGAAGCGGATCACGTTCGACTTGAGCGACATGAACAACGACGACACGCGGATGCCGCCGCCGAAGAAGCGTACGCCGCGCAGGAGATCGCCGTCGGTGACGCCGCTCGCGCAGAAGATGATGTCGTTGCCCGACGCGAGCTCGGACGTGTCGTACACCTTCTCGTCGTCCGTGAAGCCCATCGAGCGCAGGCGGTCTTCCTGCCACTTCTCGAGAGGGCGCAGCTTGCCCTGCATACGGCCGCCGAGGCAGCGCATAGCCGCGGCGGTGAGGACGCCTTCCGGCGCGCCGCCGATGCCCATCGCCGCATGCACGCCCGTGCCGCGCACGGCGGCGGCGATGCCCGCGGAGAGGTCGCCGTCGGTGATCAGCTTGATGCGCGCGCCGGCCTCGCGAATCTGCGCGATGAGATCGTGATGGCGCTCGCGGTCGAGGACGACGATCGTGAGCTCGTTGATGTCGCGCTGGAACGCGCTCGCCATGGCGTTGAGGTTGTCCTCGACGCTCGCGTTGAGGCTGACGGATTCGGCGGCCGTGGGGCCGACGACGATCTTGTCCATGTAGATGTCGGGAGCGTTGAGCAGTCCGCCTTTTTCCGAGGCGGCGATGACGGCGACGGAGTTCGCGGAGCCGGTGGCGCAGAGGTTCGTGCCCTCGAGCGGATCGACGGCGATGTCGACTTCCGGATAGATCTCGCCTTCCGTCCAGCCGCGGCCGAGGGGCTCGCCGACGTAGAGCATCGGGGCTTTGTCGCGCTCACCCTCGCCGATCACGACCGAGCCGCGCATCTTGAGCTTGTTCAGCTCCTCGCGCATCGCCTCGACCGCGACCTGGTCCGAATACTTGCGCTTGCCGTAGCCCATCGTCCGCGATGCGGCGATCGCGGCCTTCTCCGCCGCCCGGAGGAACCCGACTTCCAGACTCGATTCCATGACGCTCCGTTCTTCCCGGAAATTTGCGCCGCACACTCTAACAGGAAGTCGTCGAGTCGCAGAGTCTCAAAGTCTCAAAGAGAGCACGTCCACGATCTTTGAGACTTTGAGACTCTGCGACTTTGAGACTCTCCGGGCGCGAACTTACGCTTCGACATCGGAGGTAACGGTTTCGATCACCCGCGCCGCAATCTCCGCGATCGTCCCCTCATCATCGCAGGTCGGATCGTACGAGGCGATCACGAGTCCTGCGATCGTGAAGCGCTGCGATGCGAGCTCGATCATGCGCAGGATGTCGTCGCGCGAGAGGCCGCCGTCTACGGCGTAATGATTCGCGCGGCCGAAGCGCGGATCGATCGCGTCGACGTCGAGATGCACGAGCAGCTTCGACGCCTCGCCGCGCATCGCGTCGAGCATCGGCGCGACCGTCGTCTCGCGCAGATTGAGCGCCTCGACGAGCCACACGCCGTCGTAGAGCAGCGCGTCGCGTTCGCCGGGACTGTACGCGCGCGCGCCGGCGTGCATCAGGCGGCGCGGTGGAATCGGCGCGAAACGCGGGATCGTCGACGCCAGCCCCTTCCAGCAGCGTCCCGCGAGAATGGACATGGCCATGCCGTCGAGGAAGCCGGAGTCGGTCGTGTCGGGCGTGTTGTAGTCGCCGTGCGCGTCGAACCAGAGCGTCGCGAGATCGCTCGTGCCGATGCCCGCCGCCGCGCCGAGTGCGGCGCCGCAGTTGCCGGAGAGCACGACCGGAAAGTCGCCGAGCTGCACGCATTCATGCACGGCGTCCGCGAGCGCGCGATAGAGCTCGAAGCTCGTCTTGATCTCCGCGCGCCACTCGCTCGCGGGCGCGATCTCCTCGCCGCGCGCGCCGAGGGTCTGCAGAATGCGCGAAGGGCCTGCGCCCATGCGCAGGCCCTTCGAACCGGAATCGTAGGGGAGAGAGAAAAAGCGAATCACTTCTTCGACATCGCCGCCTCGCGCGCGGCTTCCGCCGCCGCGGCGAGCTCCTGCTCCTGCTTCGCCGACATCGGCGGGTTGTACGCGGGGATGCCCGTCACCGTGTGGCCGATGATCAGGTTGTGGATGTCGTGCGTGCCCTCGTACGTCTTCACGGACTCGAGGTTCATCATGTGGCGGATCACCGGGTACTCGTCCGACACGCCGTTCGCGCCGAGCATGTCGCGCGCGATGCGCGCGCACTCGAGCGCGATGTTGCAGTTGTTCATCTTCGCCATCGAGACGTGCTGCGGCTTGAGCACGCCGCGCTCTTTCATGCGACCGGCCTGCAGCGCGAGGAGCTGGCCTTTCGTGATCTCGGTGATCATCCACGCCAGCTTGTTCTGCACGAGCTGATGCGACGCGATCGGCTGTCCGCCGAACTGGATGCGCGACTTCGTGTAATCGAGCGCGGTCTGGTAGACGCCCATGGCGGCGCCGAGAACGCCCCAGGCGATGCCGTAGCGGGCCTGGGTGAGACAGCCGAGCGGGTACTTGAGACCGTTCGTCTCCGGCAGCACGTTCTCGAGCGGGATGCGGCAGTCTTCGAAGAAGAGCTGCGACGTCACCGATGCGCGCAGCGAGAACTTGCCCATGTGATACGCGGTCGTGAAGCCGGGCGTGCCCTTCTCGACGAGGAAGCCGCGGATCGTGCCTTCGCACTTCGCCCAGACGACGGCGACGTCGGCGATCGAGCCGTTCGTGATCCACGCCTTCGCGCCGTTGAGCACCCACGAGTCGCCGTCACGACGCGCGTGCGTGCGCATGCCGCCGGGATTCGATCCGAAGTCCGGCTCGGTGAGACCGAAGCAGCCGATGGCCTGTCCCGCGGCGAGCTTCGGGATCCACTCGTCGCGCTGCTCCTTCGAGCCGTACGTGTAGATCGGATACATGACGAGTCCCGACTGCACGGACGCGAACGAGCGCAGGCCGGAGTCACCGCGCTCGAGCTCCTGCATGATCAGGCCGTACGCGACGTGGCCGAGGCCGGGGAGGTCGTACTCTTTGATGGTGGCGCCGAAGAGACCCATCTCGGCCATCTTCGGGATGAGGTGCATCGGGAACTTTTCTTCGCGATTCGCTTCCTCGATGATCGGCAGCACTTCTTCGTCCACGAAGTCGCGCACTGTCTGCCGCACCATCAGCTCTTCCTCGGTGAAGAGCGAATCGATATCCATGTAGTCGACGCCGGGAAAACTGGCCACGGGATACTCCTTTTTGGTAGAGAGAGGTCTTGGGTCCGCCATCATATCCGATGCGTTTCGCCGTTTTCATCTTCGCGCTCGTGGTGCGGATTGCCGCGATCGAGCTGACAGGCGCGGAGAAAATCGAATTCGGCGACGGGCGGGATTACCTCGCCACGGCGCGCTCGGTTTGCGTCGCGC
>DATELS010000082.1:0-4518 GCA_035276365.1 Thermoanaerobaculia bacterium | reverse complement strand
TATGCGAGCCACGCCAGAATTGCGAGCAGCGCGATCGCCGCGGCGCGCGCCCAATCCGTCTGCCACCACGCCGGACGAATCTCGAACGCGAGCGACGCCGGCGCGCTCCACGGTCCGGGACGCAAACGCGCACGCACGTCGAATCGATACTCACCCGGCGGCAGTCGCGACCAATGCGCGCGCGGCTCGCTCACGCGCTGCCACGCGGAGTCGAGTCCGTCGAGACGCACGTCGTACTCCACGATGTCGGGCTTGAAGAATGACAGTGCGGAGAACGTCGCCGCGAAGTCGCGCTTCTGCCACGTCGACGGAAAGCGCGCGCCGCCCGCGAGCGGTACTTCCGCGGAGCCCAGCGTCGCCGACGTCACGACGACGGCGGGCGCGTCGCGGCGCGGGCGATCCGCGCGCTCGACATAGCGATTGAATCCCGAGCTCGTGCCGATGAACACGTCGCCGCGCGCGTCGCAGAGAAACGCGTGCGCATCCATGTCGTCGCCGGCCAGTCCATCGACGGTGCTGAGATGCTCCACCGCATTGCCATTGACGATGTCGACGCCCGCGCCGCCGCCGATCCACAGCCGCCCGCGCTGATCTTCGCCGGCGAAGTAAATCTTGTCGAAGGAGATGCCGCTCGAGCGATCGAGCGTCTGCATCACGCGAATGCGATCGCCGTCCGGACGGATGCGCACCATGCCCAGCGGCTCGAAGTACGGGATCCACAGATCGCCCGACTTCGTCTCGACGATCGATGCCACACGATCGTGACGCAGCCCGTCCTTCGTCGTGAATCGCGTGCAGCGTCCGGTATCGCAGCGCACGAGACCGTGCTGTCCCGCCGCCCAGATGCGCCCCGCGCGATCCTCGTGCACGTCGCGGAACTCTTCCTCCGCGTCATCGCCCGGCACCGTGATGCGTGTGAAGCGCGTTTCGTTCGCCGCTTTGCGCAGCAGTCCGCCGCCGCGCGTCGCAACCCAGATCGCGCCGTTGCGATCGCGGGTGAGACTCATCACCGCGCGTCCGCGCACTCCTTCGGACTCGCCGTAGCGCGTGACACGCGTGCCGTCGATGCGGATCACTTCCGGCGGACTGCCACCCGCCCACAGCACACCGCTCTCCTCTTCGAACAGCGTGCGAATCTGCGCGCGCTCCGTGCCCGCGACCACCGTCCACCCGCTCTCCGTCGATCGGGCGAGGCCGAGGTCGGTGCCGACGAGGAGGTGAGCATCGCGGTCCCAGTGGAAGCACCACGTCACCTCGCTCGGCAATCCATTCGCGCGTTTGTACGACACGAGCTCGCCGCGACTGAGCATGCGATGCACGCCGAGGCTGGCGACCCAGATCGAGCCCTCGCGGTCTTCGAAGACATCGCGTGCCCAATCCGTGGGCAGTCCTTCCGCCGATCCGATCATGCGCCAGCCGTGCGCATCGTGAATCGCCACGCCGCGATCGGTGGGCACCCAAAGCTCGCCGCTCGCATCGAGCGAGAGATAGCCGTTGTTGCTCGTCGCGGGAAGCGCGGCCGTCTCGTCGCGCAGATCGCTGCCGTCCGCGTTCCGTGCTTCATTCATGGACCAAAGATGATTGCCCGAGCGCGCCCACACGCGGCGTCGCGCGTCGACGACCACGGAGTCGATGCGCTCGCGCGGCGTGACCTCGAAGCGCGTCCATGCGCCGCGCGACAGCCGCGCGATCACGCCCGTCGACGCCGTCCAGACATCGCCCGTCTTCGCGTCCCACCACACGCCCGTCACGCGCTCGTTCGTCACGCGGCGAAACGCATCGTCGCTGCCCGTGAAGAGCCCGTCCTGCATCGCCACCCACACGCGTCCGCTCGTCTCGACCGCGAGCGCGTTCGCGCCCGTCTTCGGCAGCGACGGCACGACGTGGAAGTGACTTCCATCCCATCGCGCGACGCCCGCGCCCGTGATCGCCCACATCGCGCCGCGCGGGCCGCTGCGCAGCGACGTCACGAACGTCGACGGCAGTCCTTCAGCGAGTCCGAAGCCGCGGAAGCGGTTGCCGTCGTAGCGATAGACGCCGTCCTGCGTGGCGACCCAGAGAAATCCCGCGGTGTCCTGCGCGATGCGCGTCGCGGAGAGGTTGCCCATTCCCGACTCCACGCCGTACGTGCGGAACGGGTAGGTGCCGGGCGGCAGCACGGACGCGTGCGCGAGCACACCCGCACTCACGACTGCAATCGTGAGGAGCCGCCGAAGCATGCGGACATTGTCGCCGAAGTACAATGCGCTCGTCCCGAATCGCCAAAACAGAGAGGGGTACGCCGTGACCAGGATTCGCTGCGCCTTCGCGTTGCTCGCCGCCGTCGTCTGCGTGGGAGCCTTCGCGCAAACCAGTCCGTACGATCCCGCGACCGCGCCACACGTCACGAAGGCGATCGGCAGTGGTCCCTTCGGCAGCGCCGGCCTCGGGCGCCGCGTGCAGGTCACCGTGCGCAATTTCCCGAAGCTGCTCGATCAGGTGTCGGGCAACTGCCACGGCATCGTGATGTTCATCGACGGCATGCCGTTGCGCGGGATGCCGCCCGACTCGTGCAATCCGTACGACGGCACGGTGCGCTATCTCCTCGACCGCGTGCCCGACCAGAACGACGCCGAGTGGCACCGCATCCTCGGCAGTCCGAACGACTTCATTCGCAAGGTGCGCATCAGCGTCGGCTCGAACGATCAGTTCGCGGTGCCGACCGACGTGATCGACTTTCCGCTCGAGATCATCCCCGGCCTCTTCTTCTACCTCTACATCGTCCTCCTCATCCTCGGCGTCTTCCTCTTCGTCTATCTCTGCCGCAACACGACGCTCATCCGCGCGCCGGTCGATCCGTCCGAGCCGGGCATGCGTCCGTACAGCCTTTCGCGTTTTCAGATGAGCTTCTGGTCGTTTCTCGTGATGGCGGGCTACGTCTTCGCGTGGATGATCACCGGAGAGCTCGACACGATCACGGACTCCGTGCTCGCGCTGATCGGCATCGGCGCCGGCACCGCGCTCGGCGCGGCGCTCATCGACGCGACGCCCGCGACGACGGCGAAGGCGACGACCGCCACCGCCTCACCGGACGGCACGACCGCGACGGTGACCTCCGTCAACGTGCCCGTCGCGCCCGCGCGACCGCATGCATCGAACGGATTCCTGAAGGACGTGCTCTCCGACGACAGCTCGGGCATCAGCATCCATCGCTTCCAGATGTTCGCCTGGACGCTGATCCTCGGCGTGATCTTCGTCGCGTCGGTCTACAAAGACCTGTCGATGCCCGAGTTCAACACGACGCTCCTCGGCCTCATGGGCATCAGCAACGGCACGTACCTCGGCTTCAAGTTCCCGGAGAAGAAGCGCAACGATCAAGAGGCCGGCGCGGCGTAGTCGTCAGGGCAGCGGCACGTCCTTCAACGTGAAGGGTTGCTTCACGAGATTCTTCGGCGTCGTCATCGACACCCGCAGCCCCCAGTCGGGCTGCGGTTTGTCGCCCCACGAGGAGAGCTTCACGAAGCCTTCTTCCTCGCTCATCGACACGTGCTTCGCCTCGGTGCCGGCGACGAAGTTGAGCGACTGAATGCGCTTGTTCGGATCCTTGATGCGCACGAGCACTTCACCTTCGTCGAGGTTGAGCGTCGACTCGAGGTACGACTTCACGACCGACTCGATGTCCGCGTCGTCGTAGCCGGCGTCCTTCGCCTCTTTGCGCTTCACATCGCCGATGCGTTTTTTCTCTGCGTCGATTTGCGCGGGACTGATGAGCGCGATCTCCACGCCGTTCGCCTTCAGCGCCTTGTGCGTGAGCGTCTTGCCGGAGAATGAGAGAAACTTCGCCACGTCGGCGACGCTGTTCGGATCCTTCGACGGCATGTACAGCTCGATGTCGCCGCGCACTTCCTTGAGCGACGTCGCCTTGCGCTCGGGATTCTTCAACTCGAGCGAGACCGTCGCGGGAGTCGTCGGCTCGGCGTCGCTCATCCGCGAGTTCGGCTCGAGCGACGGCGCCTGCGCCTCCGCGTCGATGAGACTATTGCCCGCGTTGTCGGTGGCCGTCGTGACGAGCACGCGCGACGCCGCGACGTCCGCCGACTTCACCTTCGCCAGCTCGAGCGAGAGCGTGAGATGCGCGAAGAACTTGCCGGACGTGCGTCGGTCGTTGACCTGCGTGACCGTGACTTGTGCAAGCAGTGGCGTGGCGAGAAGGAGAACGAAGATCAGTTTCTTCATGGCAGCGTCACATTCAGTTCGAACGGAAACGAGAGTCGCGCCTTGTCGGTGAGGACGTAGAACTGCAGCGCGGCGTTCGCGGGCGGCGGCGCGTTCGGCTGCAGCGTCATGATCGAGTCTTCGCCGCGCGTGCTCGTGCTGCGGCTGCCGACGTCGAGCGGCTTGCCGTCGGATCCGAGGATTTCGACGCGGAAGAGGCGGTCGAAGTCGGCCTTCTTGCCGGAGAGCAGGATCGCGCCTTCGGGTGCGTCGGCGTCCATCGAGTCCATCGCCTGCGCGAAGCCGATCATCGCCTCGACTTCC
>DATELS010000081.1:0-5118 GCA_035276365.1 Thermoanaerobaculia bacterium | reverse complement strand
GTCCCGAGCGAGAACCGCAGCGGGTGACGTCCGCGGACGCTCAGGCGGTCATGGCGCTCAAACCCGTTGACGAGCGGACCGACGACCCGTTCGGGCTCCGGCGGCATCGCCGCCAGGAGCACCGTTAGCGAAAGGGACAGGAACATCACGGCACCGTTGATACGGACGCGAGTCCGTTCCTGTTATTACCATGCATCAGAGCCGTCAGTTGTAGTACGGAACTTTGCGCGTCGTGCCGTTGACGTTGATGATCACGTATCCCGCGGGAGTGGCGGGCAATGCGGACGCGCTCCCGGATGTCGCCGAAGTCGCGGTCGTGCCGCCGTATCCGATCTGGTCCGAGGCGACGGTCGGCGCGGCGCCGGTCGCGACGAACGAGCCCGCGTTCACCGCGTGCTTGACCTGCATCGACGTCCCGCCGATCGCATTCGTCACGCGGCCGCTCACGATGCTGATCGTTCCGTCGAAGCCGGCGCCATCCTGATTCGCCTGAATCTGAAACTTGCCGCCCGTCGTCTGCGAGACCGTCACCGTGATGCCGCCGACCGTGAACGTCGGCGCGTCGCTCGTGACCTCGACGTACGGCGCGGGCATCGCGATCGTCGCGCCGTTCCACGCCGAATACCAGGAGCCGAGGAAGATGATGCGCCACGGAACGCTGGTCGCGTAGGGCGTCGCGCTGAGATCGGTCGCGATCGGGCCGCGCACGGTGATCGAGCGCTCGATCGACTCGTACGGTCCGTGCGTGATGCCGAAGACGTCCACCGACGCCGGCACCGTCACGGCGTACGGCGTCGCGAACTTCATCCCCAGCGTCGTGCTCGTCGTGACGTCGGTGTTGTTCATGTTCGTCGTCGACGTGCCGTTGTCGGTGATCCCGTGGCCCTGCTGTCCGATGCGGACGAACATCACGGAGTTGTGCGACGCGCCGGAGGAGATGGAGAGGCCGTCCGTGATGCCGCCGAGGATTTGATTGAACGAGCCGGAGATCGTGCTCGTCGTCGGACCGGCGAGGAAGTTGTTGAGGAATACGTTCGACGAGCCGGCGACGTCGATGTCCGCGCCGCTGTTGGCCTCGAAGTCCATGCCCATGATCGTGTTGCCGAGCGCGGGCGCGGCGATCTGAATGCCGCCGCCGTTCGCTTCCGAAGAGCCTCCGGTGAACACGTTGCCGCTGCCGTAGTCGAGCACGATGCCGTAGCCGGTCGTTTGATCGACTGCGGTGTTCGTGATCTTCTGCGTCGTCGTGATTTCGGCGCCCGTTCCGCGGCGCGTGAGATACCAGCCGTTCACGGGCTGCCGCGTGGAGAGACCCTCGTTGCCGCTGATGCGGATGGTGTCCCACTCATTGAGCACGCACGCCTCGAGACGCACGCCCGCGGCGGTGGTGTCGGTGACGAGAATGTCGTTGAAGTGGCTGTGCGCGATGCCGCGCGCGAAGATGCCATTGGTCGTGTTCGCGTTTCCGCGAACGCGGAAGTTGCCGGCCTGGAT
Organism: Thermoanaerobaculia bacterium; assembly: GCA_035276365.1. GTDB lineage: Bacteria > Acidobacteriota > Thermoanaerobaculia > Gp7-AA8 > Gp7-AA8 > QHVT01. Next base: position 3,624 of record DATELS010000081.1, on the reverse strand, counting down.
GCCGAAGATCCAAGTCGAGGAGGAGCCGGCGTCGAAGCAGACGGCATTGCCGGTGCCGGTATGGCTGAGGATGGTCGCGCTCCCCTCGCCGATGATGCGAATGCCGGCCAGTCCCCATCCGGGACACGTGGAGTAGCTGTAGACGCCGGTCTTGAAGTGATACTCGGTGCGCGCCTGCCAGGTGATGGCCGTGTCCCACCCGGTGTACGGCGAGACTTCGGTGCCACTCCCGCTCGTCGCGAACGACGCGACGTCGACCACCGCCGCCGAGGCAACGGATGCCACGCAGAAAACGAACACGCAGACGAACTTTCTCCAGTGCATACAACCCTCCTTTGACGTTGTCATGAGTCCTGCGAACTCGGAGGGAACGACGCGGAATGCCGCGGGATATTGGGATGGGGTTGGGGAAATGCGTCGCGGAGTGCAACTCGCCGGATCGCGTCTGCGTAATTACGCAGCATGAAAACGATGGCGATGTGTGTGCTGGCCGCGGTGTCGATCTCGCTCAGCTCGAAGGATCCGAACACGACCATGGGGCCGCGTCATGAGGCGCGCGACGCGCGGGTGGCGATCACGTCGCGCGATGGCTCGACGATGCTCCTGCTCATGAACGACATCGTGGCGGTGCAACTGACGAATCGCGCGCTGTCGGACGTCGAGTCGAAGAAGGCGGACACGAGCTTTCTCGAAGAGATCCTCGCCGCGGGCGTGCGGGTGGCGGTCGGGAAGTCCGTCGAGTATCCGATCGCACATCTGTCGGCTGTCGAATATCGCGCCGGCGCGCTGCGCATCCTCAGCGACGAGAAGAAGCCGGTGTTCGAGGAGCTGAAAGTGAACGGCAAGGACGTCCTGCGCGACTTCTCGAGCGCGGACGCGATGCGGTTCGTGAACGCGTTCCGGAATCGCGCAACGCGCTAGCCGGCAACGCGAAGGCGTTCCTCCCGGGCGGGGAGATGGCGTACAATTTTTCCGTCAGTCCGCAAAGGAGGAGTGCCGTGAAAATTGCGCTCGTCGTTTCTCTCTCGCTCGCGCTGTGCTCGATTCCCGCCGCCGCGCAGAAAGTGCCGCGGCCCGATCACGTTGTGATCGTCTTCGAGGAGAACAAGTCGTACGAGGACATCGTCAACTCGCCGAACGCGCCGTATCTGACGAAGCTCGCCACGCAGACCGGCGCATCCGTCACGTTTTATGGCTTCCATCACCCGAGCCAGCCGAACTACTTCGAATTCTTCGCCGGCACGAACTCGATCAAGCTGAAGGACGGCACGACGCACACCGTCGTCAACGACGACTGCTTCTCCCCTCTCGCGACCTCGCGCAGCCTCGGCGGCGCGCTCATCGCACGCTACGGCGCGAACGGATTCCGCGGCTATGGCGAGGGCTTCAACAAGTCGAATCCGACGGCCTGCACGATCCAGAACGTTTACTACGCGCGCAAGCATTGTCCATGGACGTACTTCACCGACTCCGTCTCCGCAAACGCGACGTTCGATGACTTCCCCGCGGATTTCACGAAGCTGCCACTCGTGTCGATGGTCACGCCGAACCTCATCCACGACATGCACTCGCTCCCCGGCAACAAAGACTTCAACAAGGAAGGCGACAACATTCCGCAGCTCGTGAAGAACGGCGACGACTGGCTGCAGAAGCATCTCGACGCGTACGTGCAATGGGCGATGACGCACAACAGTCTGCTCATCGTGACGTTCGACGAGAACAGCCGCGGAAAACAGGAAGGACACAGCGGCGCGGCGCGCTTTCAGATGCCGGTCAATCACGTGGCGACGATCTTCGTCGGGCCGATGGTGCAGGCGAAGAGCAACGGGCAGCCGGTGGCGTACAACCACTGGGACCTGTTGAAGACGATCCTGTGGATGTACGGCCTGCCGCCCGTCGGCAACGCCGCCAAGGCGCAGGTAATCGAGGGGATCTGGAAGTAAGACGGCGCTCAGTGGGTATGCGTGTGCGCGTGGTCGTGATCGTGATGATGATGCTCGTGATCGTGCGTGTGACCGGCCATCCCTGACTCGAGCTGCTGCGCCACCTGTTTCGCCAGGTCCTTCAGCGCGACCGCCGCCGGTGCAGTCGGATCGCCGACCACGATCGGCTCGCCGCTGTCGCCGCCCACCACCACCTTCGGGTCGAGCGGCACTTCGCCGAGGAAGGGGACGCCGAGCATCTCGGCAGTCTTGCGGCCGCCGCCGTGGCCGAAGATCTCTTCGCGCTCGCCGCAGTGACGGCAGATGAAGAAGCTCATGTTCTCCACGATGCCGAGGACGGGCACGTTCACTTTGCGGAACATCGCCAGACCTTTGCGCGCGTCGATCAGCGCCACGTCCTGCGGCGTCGTCACCACCACCGCGCCCGTCAGTCCCGCCTTCTGCGTCAGCGTCAGTTGCGCGTCGCCGGTGCCGGGAGGCAGATCGATGATCAGGAAGTCGAGCGTGCCCCACTTCACGTCGGTCAGGAACTGATCGATCGCCTTCATCACCATCGGTCCGCGCCAGATGACCGGCGTGTCCGGATCGGTGATGAGTCCCAATGACATCGTCTTGATGCCGTGGCGTTCCATCGGAACAATCTTCTCGTCGCGCTCATCGATCTGCGGACGTCCCTCGATGCCGAGCATCATCTGCTGCGACGGTCCGTAGATGTCCGCGTCGAGCAAGCCCACGGTGTAGCCCAATGCCCGCAGCGAGAGCGCGAGGTTCGTCGACACCGTCGACTTGCCCACTCCGCCTTTTCCCGACGCCACCGCGATGCGGTACTTCACGCCTTCGAGAATGTTCGGACCCGCCGGCATCGCGCCGCCCACCGCCGCGCCCTGCTTCGCGCCGATCTCGAGATTGAGCCGCACGTCGGTCACGCCTTCGAGCGCGCGCACCGCGGCGTCCGCGTCGCGCGCGATCTGCTGCCCGACGCTCGGATTCTCCGTCTGGAACTGAATCGTGAAAGAGACGACTCCGCCGTCGACGCGCACGTCGCGCACGAAGCCGAAGGACACGATGTCGCGCGACAGTCCGGGGAAGCGGACCTTCTTCAGCGCGTCAAGAACTGCTTCCGGGGTTGGCATTCACTCTCTCCTGTTGCCGCCATCGTTCATACGACTCGCGAATGATCGGCACGGCTTCCTCGGAGGAGCCGACGACCTTGACCACGTCGAAGTCGGAGGGGCTGACCAGGCCGCGCTCGAGCATCGTGCCGCGGATCCAGTCGATCAGACCGGGCCACATTGTACCGACGAGGATCAGCGGATGCTCTTTCATGTGCTTGACCTGCAGGAGCTGCCAGACCATGAAGAGCTCGAGCGCCGTGCCGACGCCGCCGGGCATGACGATGAACGCGGATGAGAGCCGGATGAAGTGATGCAGCCGCGAGAAGAAGGTGCGATGCCGGAACACTTTGTCGACGAACGGGTTCGCCTGCTCCTCGGTCGGCAGATGAATGGCGAGACCGAAGGACCGCGACTGGCTCTCGATCTGTCCTTCCACTGCGCCCGCGTTCGCCGCTTCCATGAGACCGGGACCGCCGCCGGTGACGATGTCGACGCCCATGCGCGCGAGCTCGGTGCTGAGCTTCTTCACCTCTTCGTAAATCGGATCGCCGCGACGGATGCGCGAG
>DATELS010000080.1:0-3889 GCA_035276365.1 Thermoanaerobaculia bacterium | reverse complement strand
TGGAAGAGAAGGCGACGGCGGGATTCGCGATGGCGAATCTCAAGTGGTCGAACTGGCGCGGCAACGCCGGACTGCGCATCGTGCGCACCGATCAGGAGTCGACGGGCAACATCGTCGGCGGCGCCGGCGAGATCCAGAACGCGTTCGGCAACTTCACGCACGTCTCCGCGGATCGCAGCTACACGGACTATCTGCCGAGCATCAACCTCGCGCGCGATCTCAGTGAGCAGCTCGTGCTGCGCATCGCCGCCGCGCGCACGATGGCGCGTCCCGACTTCACCGACGTCTCCCCGCGCGTGACGCTCAATCCCGGCGCGCTCACGGGACAGGGCGGCGATCCGAACATCGATCCGTTCCGCGCGAATCAGGCCGACCTCTCGCTGGAGTGGTATCACGGACAGGACAACGCGGAGATCTTCTCCGCCGCGCTGTTCTACAAAGACATCGAGTCGTTCATCACCGATCGTCCGGTGCAGCAGGCGCATCTCATCCAGACCAGCACGCCGAACCTGTCGCTGTGCACGGCGTCGCCTTCGACGCAGTTCCCGAATCGCTACAGTTGCCAGTTCACGATCAACCAGCGCGTGAACGGCGGCGGCGGCAACGTGAAGGGACTCGAATTGAATGCGCTGCAGAAGCTCGGCGGCGGCTTCGGCCTGCAGGCGAACTACACGTACTCGGACGCGCAGGCGGACGATCCGCAGCTCGAGATTCCGGGCAACTCGAAGAACTCCGGAAATCTGATCGGCTTCTTCGAGAACCAGCGCTTCAGCGCGCGGCTCGCGTACAGCTATCGGTCGGAGTTCTTCGTCACGTTCGACCGCTCGACGCGACTCAATCAGGACTCGCTGAAGTCGCTCGACGCGTCGGTCGCGTTCGATGTGTTCCGCGGACTCGCGCTCACGCTCGACGGCGTGAACCTGACGAACGAGAAGATCGTGCAGTTCGCGTCGGACAGCTTCCGTCCGCGCGCGGTGTACAACAACGGGCGGTACTTCTTCATCGGAGTGCGCTTCCAGAGCCAGCGCGGTTCGTGATCAAGCAGGTGAGGGGAGGCGGGCGCCGTGTCCGCCTCCTCGCGCCAACGCCTCCTGCAGGTCCGTCAAACTCAGCGGCTTGCTGAGGTAATCGTTCATCCCCGCGGCCAGGCAGCGTTCGCGATCGCCGGCCAGCGCGTGCGCGGTGACGGCGATGATGTGCGGTTGCGGTGCATTGCGATCGCGGATGCGGCGCGTGACTTCGAGACCGTCCATGCCCGGCATCTGAATGTCGAGGAGGATGACGTCGTACGGCTCGCGCTCGACGGCGTCGAGCACTTCCATTCCATTCGTGACCACGCCGGCGTCGTAGCCGAGGTGATTGAGCATGCCGGTGATGACGACGCGGTTCACGGCTTCGTCCTCCGCGAGCAGGATGCGCAGCGCGGGATGCTCGCGCGCCTCCGGTTGCGATGACGTTGCGGCGAGTAGCGGCGCGACGAGCGTCGTCGGCTCGCCGGTGATCGTGAAGTGAAACGTCGAGCCGCGGCCCGGCACGGAGTCGACGGTCATCGTTCCGCCCATCAGCTCCGTCAACCGTTTGCTGATCGCGAGTCCGAGGCCAGCGCCGCCATGTTGACGGACCGATGAGCCGTCGAGTTGTTGGAACGCGACGAAGAGACGTCCGAGGTCGTCGGGCGTGATTCCCGGACCGGTGTCGCTGACGGAGAAGCGCACTTCCACACGGCCGTCGTCGAGCGGCCGCGAGCTCGCTGCCACTTCGACCTCTCCGCGCGGCGTGAACTTGATCGCGTTGCTCAGGAGGTTCAGGAGCACCTGACGCGTGCGATGCGGGTCGCCGATCAGCGCGGACGTCGTTCCCGCGGCGATCGTCGACGTCAGCCGCAATCCTTTCCCGCTTGCGAGCGGCGCCATGATCTCGAGACAGTCCTCGATCACGCCGGCGATGCGAAACGGACTGTGTTCGACGGTGAGGTTCTTCGACTCGAGCCGTGAGAAATCGAGCACTTCGTTGAGTAATGTCAGCAACGAGCGACCGCTGACCTGGAGCGCGTTCAGGTAACGACGCTGTTCGTCGGTGAGCGTCGTGCACGACAAGAGCTCCGCCATCCCGATCAAGCCGTTCATCGGCGTGCGGATCTCGTGGCTGATGTTGGCGAGGAACTCGCCCTTCGCGCGATACGCGGCCAGCGCCTCATCGCGCGCCTCGGCGAGGTCGCGCGTGCGCTCTTGCACCTCGTCCGCGAGACGGAAGCGCAGGCGATCGAGCTCGTCGTGCACGCGGCGGAAACGGTGCGAGAGCGCGAGGCTCATCGCGAGCAGCACCGCGCCGAATCCGAACGCGGCAACGGAGAAGTCGAACGGCCACTGCACCGGCAGGACGTTGTGCGCCAGCTCCGCCGCCTCGGCCGCGATCATGATCGCGCCGCCGGCCGCGATGATCCGCGCCTCCGCATCGCCGACGCGCGCTTCGCGAAGCACGAGCACCGCGGCGATGACGAGCAACGGCAGAAGCCACAACCAGCGCGCGGTGCCGCTCGCGAACACGAGGCGCAGCTCCGGCCACACGCCGACGAACGCGGCCAGCGCGACGTGCGAGAGCTGGTACGCGCGCATCGGCCGCGAGATCGGCCGCGCAAAGAACGTCCAGAGAAATTGGATCGCGAACGCCGCGGCGAGGTGCCCCGTCATGTCGCTGATGCGCGTCGCGATGCCGCGGCTCGCGGTGAGCTCGTAGATCCAATACGTGCTGGCGAAGGTGTTGATCGCGAAGGCCAGGGCGAGGAGGCCGAACCAGAGATGTTCGGTCTGATTGCGGCGACGGAGGAAGAGCAGAAGGTGATGCAGCGCCGCGAATGCGAAGAGCGTGGCGAGGAGGAGCAGGGGAAGCTCGCGCAGCAGGAGATCGGACCAGCGCGCGCGCACGCGATCGGCGAGTGCGCGTTGATCGCCGAGAGTGAGAGCGCCGCTGATCGGGCCGCTGTCGGGATCGAGATCGGAGAGCCATCCGATTCTGCGCCCGCGCAATTCGAGATGGAGCGTTTCGTCTTTCGCGATCGCCTCCCGCGGCACGCGAAACACTTCGGGGAATCCGAACGCGAGCGACGCCGACCAGCCGCGCGATTGGCCGATGCGACGCCCGCCCGCGTAGACCTCGTAGCCGCCGTACGCGGGAGGTCCGAGGAGGAGACCGAGGTTGTCGGTGCGTGCGGCGAGACGCGCTGCATCGTCGAGTGTCACCACGCCGCGGTACGCGACCATGCCGTCGTAGCCTTGACGGCCTTGCTGACGCCACGTCGATCGCACATCCGCACTCCACGACTCAGGTGCGGCGGAGAGCGACGCGGAGAGCAACAGAAGCGCGAGGAAGACTCCACACGCGGTCACGCGACCGCCGCCGGAGGGTCGAAGCGCGTCGCTCAGGAAACGGATGGATCATGATAACCATGAATGCGATGCGTACGACGCTCGCGCTGTTCCTGATCCTGTCCTCCCTTTCCGCGTTCGCGCAGGAGAACGATCTCGAGTTCGCGATCACGGCCGGTGCGATGAAGCGTTTGCGTGTGCCGATCGAGATCACGGTGCCCGCGGACGAGCTCCGCTTCGTCGACGATCGCGGCCAATGGGTCGCGAAGGTTTCGGTGCGCGCGGTGAGCGGCGGCGAGAGTCGCGTCATCGCGGCCGAGCATCGCGTGTTCGTGCCGCGCGGAAGAACGCCGGAAGGCGCGTCGCGCATGCGCTTCGACGTTGACGTTTCGCGCGACGCACAATCGATTGACGTCATCGTCACCGACCTCGGCTCGGGACGCGCGGGTAAACGCACGATCGTCATCGATGGCGGAACGGCGCGCGTTGCGGAGATCGCGAGTGACAACGTCGCATGGTCGGAA
>DATELS010000079.1:0-2721 GCA_035276365.1 Thermoanaerobaculia bacterium | reverse complement strand
CGCATGTTCGCGATCGGCGTCGCCGTCTTCGCCGCCGCGTCGTTCTGGTGCGGCGCCGCGCCGAGCGCTGCGCAACTCATCCTCGCGCGTGCATTTCAAGGCGCGGGCGCCGCGCTGCTCGTGCCTGGGAGTCTCGCGATCATCAGCGAGGCGTTTCCGCGCGAGGAGCGCGGACGCGCGATCGGCACGTGGTCGTCGCTCACCTCGCTCGCCATCGTCGCCGGCCCGCTCCTCGGCGGCTTCCTCGTCGAGCACGTGTCGTGGCGCGCGGTCTTCTACATCAACCTGCCGATCGCCGCGATCGTGCTGGTCATCGTGTGGCTGCGCGTGCCCGCGTCGCACGCGACCGCGGCCGGCGGCATCGACTGGATGGGCACCGTGCTCGCGACCTTCGGACTCGGCGCGCTCACGTTCGCGTTCATCGAGGCGCCCATCCGCGGCTGGGATTCCGTCTCGGTGTTCAGCGCGGCGATCGGCGGCGCGGTCGCGCTCATCGCGTTCTTCGTCGTCGAGATGCGCGTCGATCATCCGATCGTGCCGCTGACGCTGTTCCGCTCGCGCACCTTCACCGGCGCGAACATTCTCACGCTGCTGCTCTACGCCGCGCTCTCCGGCGCGACGTTCTTCATCCCGTTCAATCTCATTCAGGTACAGGGCTATCCGCCGTCGCGCGCCGGCGCCGCGTTTCTGCCGTTCGTCGCGACGATGTCGCTGCTCTCGCGCTACACCGGCGCGCTCGCGGATCGCATCGGACCGCGCGTGCTGCTCGTGACGGGACCGATCGTCGCGGGCATCGGACTGGCGCTGCTCGCGCGTCCGGGCATCGGCGGCTCGTACTGGACGACCTTCTTCCCCGGCATCTTCATCCTCGGCATCGGCATGTCGATCACGGTCGCGCCGCTGACGACGGCGGTGATGACGTCGGTCGACGACGATCGCAACGTCGGCGCGGCGTCCGGGATCAACAACGCCGTCGCGCGCGTGGCCGGACTCCTCGCCGTGGCCATCCTCGGCGCCGCCACGATCTCGTTCTTCAGCACGCGACTCGAGCGCGAGCTCGCGCCGTTTCCGCGCGACGTGCAGCAGGCGATGCTCGCGCAGCGGACGCACCTCGCCGCCGCGCAACCGCCGCGCGGCGTTGCGGAGCCGACGCGCACCGGCGTGCAGACCGCGGTGCGCACGTCGTTCGTGTACGCGTTTCGCGTGGTGATGCTCATCGCCGCGGCGCTGGCGATGATCGCGGCCGCGGGTGCGCTGACGATGGAACGACGCGTGACGGCGAGGAAAGGTTCTACGGTTGATTCGGCGGGCACGTCATCGTGATCCAGCCGCCGACGCCGTCCGTCTGCTGGCAGCGATGCACGACGCGCGCGCCGGTGCGGCACGAATACTGATCGTAGACGCGCCACGATCCGTACCCGCCGTCGTCGTACGTGCCGCCGTCGCAGAAGATGTCGTGTTCGCCCGCGTAGTCGAGGTACGCGTCGTCGAGGTAGTACGTCACGTAGGTTTCACGGCCGAACAACTGCGCGCTGACTCCCGTCGCGGTGAGGATGAAGAGCAGCACGAGCGTGTATTGCAGCAGTCTCTTGGTGGATTTCTTCACGAGTCCTCCTGGTCGATTCGAAGCGGAGCGCCGTCACGCGCCGGAAAAGTGTACAGGAGGAAGGAAAGCGGGACGTAGATGCGGATGGGCTGCACGTCGTGATCTGGCAGAATCCCGCCATGCGCTCGAAAACGTTCAAGACTCAGATCGTCCGCGACGGCTCGATGTGCTTCATCCCGGTGCCGTTCGATCCCGCGCCGGTGTTCGGGAAGACGCGCGCACCGGTGAAGGTGACGCTGAACGGCTACACGTTCCGCAGCACGATCGCGGCGATGGGCGGCACGACGTGCATTCCGCTGCGCCGCAGCAACCGCGAGGCCGCGGGGCTGGAGGGAAACGAAACGCTGGACGTGCGCCTCGACCTCGACACCGACGCGCGCGAAGTCGAGCCGCCGCCCGATCTCGTGAAGGCGCTGAAGGCCGCGCCGCCGGCGTGGCAGCGCTGGCAGGAGCTGAGCTTCACGCACCAGCGCGAACATGTCGAGGCGGTGGACGGAGCGAAGAAACCGGAGACGCGCGCGCGCCGCATCGAGGCCGCGGTGACCGCAATCGCCGCGCGTCCGGAGAAGAAGCGCAAGTGATCGCCGCGCTCGTGCTGTCGTTGTCCATCGACCCGTATCGCGTCGCGGTGCGGCAGGAGGCGCCGATCGAAACGATCTTTAACGCCGCGACGAGGATTCAATCGACGCTGCCGCGCGAGCTCGAGGATCTCTCCGACGCGGAGTTTCTCGATCTGCAGCATCTCCTGCCGGGCATCGTGCTGAACCGCGAAGAGGTATTGCTCGCCGAGCCCGACGCCGACTTCTTCCTCGCCCTCGCGCGCCGCCGTGGCAACGACGCGGACATCGCGTTCTTCGAAGCGTACAAACGAACCTTTCCCGAAAGCGTGTGGGCCTCTTACCTCGAACAGGAGACGGACGTCACGGGATGCATTCGATTCGGTTCGGGCGAGCTCGTCGCGCGCTACGCCGACTGGCGCGCCTATCGCGCGGCGTACCCGAACGCGTATCGCGACGCCGTCGCCGCGCGCCTGTCCGACATCGAAGAGCACGTGACCGAGGGCACGCGTTCGTGCAGCAGCCGCGCGGAGGACACGCGTCGCGAGCTGCGCGAGT
>DATELS010000078.1:0-6252 GCA_035276365.1 Thermoanaerobaculia bacterium | reverse complement strand
ACGGGGAGATACGCGCTCTCGATCACCGGCAGGTACGCGAGACCCTTCGGCAGGTTCTCGTCCGCGAGCGCCTTGTCAATCAGCTTCTTGTAGCGCGCCGAGCGATTGAGCGACGTCTGGATGCTGTCCTTCATGTCGACGGTGAAGAGACGCAGCGCGGAGTCGATCGTGCGATGTTCGGGGATGTCGATCGATGCCGCGGCTTCGATGTCGACGACGGGCGCGCTGGCCGGCGTCTTCGAGACGTCGGTGCGCGAGAGGATGTGCGTGTATGCAGCCTGCAGTTCGCGCTGGAACTCTTCGCCGTCGAGCGACGTCGATTGCGTCGTCGCGACGACCGGGGCGGCGGCGGGAGGAGCGACTTCGGCCTTCGGCGACGACGTCGCGCAGGCCACGAAATAGAACGGCACCAACGTCAACAGCAACGTGTTGCGCATTTTCCTGTCCCCCCGCCCTCGCTTCACGCCAGATCGATTTTTAAGTTGACCGAGAGGCTTTGGACGTCCGCGGTTTCGCCGAGGTCGAGAGTTTGGTTCTGAGACTCGACGACGGCCTGACTTTCGTCCTCGAACGCTAGTGTAACCCGAACGGATTTGGCGCGAGGAAACACGTCGGCGGGGAGTTGCAGGTTGAGCGTGCGATGGATGTCGCGCTTCGGGCGCAGGTTCGCGAGATCGGCCATCACGTCGCGCTTCGGCGCTTTCGGCGAGGTCTGCGTGGCGCGTTTGCGGAGCGCCTCGAGCTCGGCCATCACATCGACCGACGACCTCACCTTCACCGTCTTCACCTCGGGCTCGACTTCGCGCGGCTTCTCGGTGCGATTGAAGTCGATCTCGGGCTCGGGCGGTGCGGCGACGGGAGCGGGCGCGGGTTCGGGAGCAGCGGCGATCTCCGGCTCCGGCTCGGGCGCGGGCGCCGCGGCGATCGGCGCGTCCGCGAGGATGTGACGATCGAGACTCGCCGCCGCGATCGTCGCCTCGGGATCGATCGCCGGCTGCTGCTCGAGCTCCGCGATCTCCTCGAACGACGGCGTCTCCACCGCGATGTTCGAGCTCGCGACCTGCGGCGTCGGCGTCGATGCTGCGATCGTGCGCGTGGGCACGTTCTCGTTGCTCTGCACGCGGAACTGCGCGACGCGCGCGGGCGGCGCGGGACGCGACGGCTCCTCGCCGGTCATGCGGCGGCGCAGCGTGCGCAGCGTCAGCTTCGAAATCACCTTCAGCGTCTCGAAGACGCCTGTGCCGACCGACGCGACCGACTCCACCCACTCCGCGCGGCGATCGGGATCGAGCGCGTCGAGCATCGTGTCGATGTCGGCGATGTTCGGGAGATCGCGTTTGTTGAGCTGGAGGACGAGCGGGATCTCGTCGAGGTTGAGTCCGATCTCGGCGAGGTTCTCGCGGAGATTGTTGAAGCTCTCCACGTTCGCGTCGAGCATGGCCTTCTGCGAGTCGGCGACGAAGACGATGCCGTCGACGCCTTTCAGCACGAGCTTGCGCGTCGTGTTGTAGAAGACCTGGCCCGGCACGGTGTAGAGCTGCAGGCGCGTCTTGAAGCCGCCGATGACGCCGACGTCGATCGGCAGAAGATCGAAGAAGAGCGTGCGATCGGTCTCCGTCTCGAGGCTCACCATCTCGCCGCGGCTCTGCGGCGAAGTCTTCGTGTAGATGTGGTGGAGGTTCGTGGTCTTCCCGCAGAGGCCGGGACCGTAATAAACGATCTTGGCCGCCATCTGCATCGTTGCGTAGTTGAAGAAGACCATGCGAGAAAAGGTCCCTGCAGGGGCAACGATCCTAGCACTACTTCCGGCGGGAGATGTGGCTCGCCAGCCGCTCGTACAGCTCCGCGACTTCGGGATCGTCGCGCAGCGCATCGCGGTGGCTGCGCATCACGTCTTCGTCGCCGCGCGCGGCCGGTCCGGTGAAGCGGCGCGCGTCGCGATGACGGCGCCAGTTCTCGATCGCGGAGTGCGCGAGCGCGACGAGATCTTCGCGCGCATCGGCGATTCCGGCGCGCGCCATCGTTTGCTCGGCGATGTCCAGCACCGCCGCGACGTAGTTCGATCCGAACACCGCGGCCGCGTGATACAGCGCCTTCTCTTCGGGCGCGACTTCGCAGAAGCGCGCGCCGATCGCGGCGGCGATGAGCTTCGCGGTTCGGCGATGCTCGCCTTCGAAGACGACCATCGTTCCTTCGAGATCCGAAGGTTCGCCAACGGGCGCGAGCGACTTGAGCGGATGCAGTGAGAAGCCGCCGCGCACACTCAACATCGCGCCGCTCGCATGAAACACCAACCCTTCGGTCTCCGGAATCGCATCCGCGACTTCGCGGATCGCGCGATCGCTCACGGCGACGAGCAGGAGCTCGGACTCGCGGGCGAGATCGGTCATGTCCATGCGGGCGGTGCCGAGGAGCTCGGCGATGTGGGAGTGGGAGGCGTCGCGGAGCCAGACGCCGGAGAGCGGCCATCCGATCCGCTTCCAGGCGGAGCCGTAAGCCCATGCGGCTCTTCCGCCGCCGAGAATGCCGAGACGCACGTTATCCTGTTACTTGTTGCTGGTTGCTGGTTGTCTGTGGTGATGCGTACTTTTCTCATTCTCGCATTGATTGCCTCGTCTGCCTTTGCGGCGCCGCCTTCGACGTGTGCGCTCGAAGGCGACTATGAGCGTGCGCTCTGCGCGTATCAGCGGCGCAACTTCGCGGATGCGGAGCATGAGTTTCGCGCGATCGTCGAGCGCGGCGAGAAGGATGCGCAGACGTTGCGCTCTACCTACTTTCTCGCGCGAACGTTCATGAAGACCGGGCGCTTTGATGAGGCGTCGGCGCTCTTCATCAGAATCTACGAAACCGACAAAGCGTTCTACGACACATGGAACTGCGACTTCCTGCTCGGCGAATGCAGGAAAGCGCTGGGACGGTAAGTGGCACAGAGCCAGTTCGAGTTACGACGCAAGCTCCTCCAGCTCGAGGCGCTGTACGACGTCGGGCGTGCGCTCAACACGCTGCGGCCGGAGGACAGTTTGCTCGAAGAGCTGATGAACCGCGCCATCGCCGTCCTCGACGCGATGAGCGGCTTCGTCTTCTCGCTCGACGACAAGCTCCACATCCAGACGCTGTATTCGTTCGGCATCGACGTGCCGGCGCCGGAGGCGTTGCTCGCGGAGCCGCCGATCAAGCAGATGCTCGCCTCCCGCGAGCCCCTCATGCTCACCGTCTCCAAGTTCCTCGGCGGTCCCGGCAGCGATCTCCTGCTCGCGCCGATGATCGCTGCGGAGACGATCGTCGGCGTGATCGGCGTCGGCGGCAAGGAAGTGCGCGGCGCGAAGGCGGGGAGTTTCATCGAAGACGACCTGCGCTTTCTCGAATCCATCGCCGCGATCGGCGGCGCCGCCATCGACAACACGCGGCGCTTCCACAAGCTCGATCTCGTGCGCGAGACGCTCGAGGACGAGAACCGCGCGCTCAAGCAGCGCATGCTGCGCGACTACTCCGATCGCTTGATGGTCGGCGACTCCGCGAAGATGCAGCGCGTCATCGACCTCGTCGCGCGCGTCGCGGACTCGCAGGCCAGCGTGCTCATTCGCGGCGAGTCGGGCACGGGCAAGGAGATGGTCGCGCGTCTCATCCACGGCAACTCGCCGCGCAAGGACGGACCGTTCGTCGCCATCAACTGCGCGGCGTTGCCGGAGACGCTGCTCGAGTCCGAGCTCTTCGGCATCGAGCGCGGCGTGGCGACGGGCGTCGAGGCGCGTCCCGGAAAGTTCGAGCTCGCGAAAGGCGGGACGATCTTTCTCGACGAGATCGGCGACATTCCTCTCACGCTGCAGGCGAAACTTCTGCGCGTGTTGCAGGAGCGCGAGATCGAGAAGCTCGGCGGACGGCGGCGCATCCCGGTCGACGTGCGCATCCTCTCCGCGACGCATCGCAACCTCGAGGAGATGATCGAGAAGACGGAGTTCCGGCAGGACCTCTATTACCGTCTGAAGGTCGTCGAGATCGTGCTCCCGCCGCTGCGCGAGCGGAAGGACGACATCCCGAAGCTCGTCCGCTTTTTCCTCGACAAGTACGGCAAGCGGGAAGGCTTGAAGGACGTGCGCATCACGCAGGAGGCACTGCAGAAGCTGATGCGCTACCCGTTCCCCGGCAACGTCCGCGAGCTGGAGAATCTCATCGAAGGCGCGCTCGCGCTCACGACGGACGCCGTCGTCGATCCCGGCGACCTGCTGCTCCCCGAGTCGGCCTCAGGCTCCGACGCCGCGGAGCTGTCCGGCGATTTCCCCACGCTGGGCGAGCTCGAGTCCCGCTACATCGCCCGCGTTTTGGCATACACGAAGGGAAATGTGTCGAAAGCAGCCAAGATTTTGGGCGTGAACCGGGCCACGCTCCATCGCAAGCGTGACGAGTTGTCGCAAAATGCGGCATCTGTTGCAGAATGGGACATACACTAGCAAACAGTTGATCTCGAAGACTTTACGACTTTGAGGCTCGAAGACTCCGATCGACTGTCGCAAAAAGCAACACCACGCAACTCGGCCTTGACACCCGGCCAACTCGTGTAAACTACGCCGGCGCATCAACTTAGGAGGTTTTGAGCTGACTCGGAACGCGTGGCAGTGGCGTTGCTCAAGGGTCGCCCCGACACATCAGGGGGGACACCATGAACAACATCGCACAGACCCGCACCACCAAGCTCGAGTCGGCGTTCTCCGCCGCCTACGTCCTGCCTGCCATGCTGGCGGTGAACACCGTCGCCCTGCTGGCGCTCGATCAACTGGGTGGCATTCCCTCCTGGCTGAAAACCGTCACCGCGCTTTTCCTGGCCTTCTGATCGCTTTGAGGACCGGTTCATGACTGCGACCGCAGAGCGGCAGATGGAGCTCACGCTCCCGATGGTCCCGGACATCGAGATCGCTGCCGCGCGAGCGGCCGGCAACCTCGCCCGGGAGCTCGGGATGTCGTCCGAGTCCATCGACGAGATGGCCCACGCGCTGATCGAAGCGTGCATCAACGCGCGCGAGCACTCCGGTAGCGTCGACCGCCGCATCTATGTAAGAATCGTCGGCACCTCAGCGGCCGAGGGCAACTCGCGCATCGACATCTGGATCACGGATCACGGCAAAGGGTTCAACCTCACCGAGGCGCGCTCACGTCGCCAGAACCTCGGCGCCGTCCACAAGCGAGGGTGGGGACTCCAGATCATCGAGGCGCACATGGATGAAGTCGACATCGCCACCGCTCCCGATGGCGGCACGACGATCCACATGGTGAAATTCGGGAAAGCTGCTGAGTAGCTCCAATGGGTGAATCATGACGGACGAACTGCGAGTCTCGGTCGATCGCCGCGGCACCACGGGCGCGATCCTCTACACGAAGGGGTACATCAACAACGTCGGAGGCGAGGAGATCGCCAACCGCGCGTACGAGTTGATGGACCAGGGCGTCCGCTCCCTTCTCCTCAATCTCCGCGAAACGAAGATCGTCAACTCCATCGGCATCTCGATCCTCATCGAGATCATCGAGAAGATGATGGACAACGGCGGCAAGATCGGCTTCTGCTGCCTCACCCCGGTCATCCACAAAACCTTCCAGATCATGGGTCTCGCCAACTACGCGGCGATGTTCAATGACGAGGAGAGCGGCGTGAAGGAGATGGGGCTCTGATGGGATTGAGGATTTTGGATTGAGGATTGAGGATCGGAGCACGCAAAGCACTCGTCGTCTCTGATCCTCAATCCTCAATCCTCAATCCTCAATTCTCAATTCGGATATCCTCGTTCTCCCATGCCCGCTGTTCACCGTTTCGCGGAATTCGTCCACGAGCTTCAGGAGCTGGAGAAGACCTCGATCGCGGCGCAGGGACCGCAGATCCTCGACGCGTTCGCGCGTCACACGCGATTCGATAAGGGCGCGCTCTATCTCCGCGACGGACGCGGCCCGTCGCTGCGTCTCGCGGCGAAATCGCAGACGTGCGTCGCGCCGGAGATTCTCGCCGGCGACTCCGCGGCGCAGGATGCAGTCGTTCCGTCGCCCGCGGTCGTCGTGCCGCTGCAGTCGTATCGCGAGGCGGTCGGTCTGCTTGCGTTGTCGACCGACGAGATCGACGACACGATCGACGAAGACCTCGCGTTCGTGCGCAGCGCCGCGGCATTTCTCTCGACGCTGATCACGAATCAGCGCCTGCTGCAGGAGACGCGCGAGGGCGACTTCCAACTCAAGTATCGATTGTGGGAGCTGGAGTCGCTGTACGACATC
>DATELS010000077.1:0-2667 GCA_035276365.1 Thermoanaerobaculia bacterium | reverse complement strand
GTACTTCGCCGGACACTGGGTCGAGATCACGAGCGCGACTGGCGTCGTCAAGGGCACGTGGCGCATCGCCAACGTGCCGGCGAACAGCACGACGGTCACGCTCGCGCCGAACGGCAGCGAGACGATCTCGCTCGAAGTCGGCGACAAGTGGCAGGGCGTCTATCTCTTCGACAAGGTGAGCGCGACCGGCGCGAAGTTGATCAGCGTCGACCCGATCCGCGCCGCGGCGCTCGACGTCACCGGCACCAACAACGAGCTGCAGTACGCGCTGGCCGCGCAGACGGCGACGATTCGCGGAACCGTCAACGCGGTCGGTCTCACCTCGACGGATGTCACGGTCGACACGGCAGGCGTGCTGCGGCAGTACGGCAGCTCGCTCACGATCAACACGCAGAAGCTCACGGTCCTCGGCGCGATCGACGTGACGAGCCAGGGCTACGGCGCGAACACGACGTATCCCGGCGCCGCGCGCTCGACCGACTTCAACGGCGGCGCGCACATCGGCCACGGCGGATTCCATTCCGGTGAATGGGGCTCGACGTTCGGCAGCGTCTATCGTCCGCAGGAAGCGGGCGGTGGCGGCGGTTCTTGCTGCGGCGTCGGCGGAACCTCGGGCGGCGGCGTGATTCGCGTCGTCGCGAACGACATCGTCGTCAACGGCGCGATCCGCGCGAACAGCTCCGACCTCAGCGGCACGACCGGCGGCGGCGGCTCGATCTGGATCACGACCGCGAAGATCAGCGGCACCGGCTCGATCACCGCGAACAGCGGTCGCGACACGAACTGCTGCAACTTCGGCAGCGGCGGCGGCGGCGCGCTCGCGCTCGAGTACACCGATCCGACGAGCGTGCTACCCACGCTGCAGGCGATGTCGCAAACCGGCAACCGCCAGGGCGGCCCGGGCATCTACTACGTCAAGGGCGCGACGTCGACGTACGGCGACGCAACGATCGACAACGGCGGCAAGAACGGCCAGCCGGCCGATCTCCCGTCGCTCGGCCGCGGCCGCGCGCAGGCCGGCACGAGCGGCGCGACGATCGTCACTGATCTCACGTCGATCCCGCCGTACTTCGCCGGTCACTGGGTGGACGTCTTCACCTCCGGCGGCGCGCGCAAGGGCACGTGGCGCATCGCATCGATCACCGGCAAGAACTTCACGCTCGCGCCGAACGCGAACGAGACGCTCGACTTCGTCGTCGGCGACACGTGGCGCGGCGTCTATCTCTTCGACAAGCTCACTCTGCGCAACGCGACGGTGCGTCTCCTCGACGACATCCGCTCCGCGCGCGATCTCGACTCGAGCTCGAGTCTCACGATCAACGATCCGCCGTCGCTCGCGATGGGGCTGATCCAGCTTCAGAGCGGCACCGGCACCGACGCGGTGGTCGGTGTCGCGGGTGCGGTCACGGATCTCCATCCGCCGATCAACGTCGTCGTCACGAACAAGCGCACCGGTACGAACTACACGACCGCCGCCGCGTCGGACGGCTCGTTCAACGTGCCGGTCGGCGGCGAGCTCGGTGACACGTTCAGCATCCGCGCGTCGGACTCGTACACGTTGCCGGCAACGTCCTTCTCGTACGACGTCACCGGCTCGATCGTCAATTTCAACGGAGTCACCGAAGTGACGCTGCAGCCGTCGACGACGGTCGGCGGCGCAACGGTCACCGGCTCGGTGCGCATGAAGTACCCGGTTGCGCGCGCGAGCGCCGGCACCGTCACGCTCAGCAGCTCCAGCTCCTCCGCCGTCGTGCCCGCGTCCGTGGTCGTGCCGACCGGCGCGTCGTCGGTCGCGTTCCAGATCACGACAACGAGCGTCGCCTCCGACACCAACGTCACGATCGGCGCGGCGAGCAACGGCACCACCGCGTCGACCGCGCTGAAGCTGCTCGCGGGCAACAGCTCGCTCGCGCAGATCACGCTCACGCCGCAAGTCGTGCAGGGCGGCACCAGCATCAACGCCAACCTCGTCCTCGGCGCACCCGCGCCCGTCGGCGGAGCGAGTGTGTCGCTCACAACATCCGACGCGCGTCTCGCGACCGTGCCCGGCATCGTGGTCGTTCCGGAAGGCGCGACGTCGACGACGTTCACCGTCACGACGAGCAGCGTCCCGGCCGACAGCAGCATCACGATCACCGGCAACTATGGCGGTGTGGCGTCGGCAACGGCGACGCTCTCCGCATGCACGTCGATGGCGACGCCTCCTTCACCGGGCGCGATCTCCCTCGCCGCGATGTGGGTCGACGACTCCGTGCCCGCGGGCTCGACGCAGTCCGGCGACGCCGTCATCGACTCCACGCAGTTCGCATCCGGCTCGATGGCCGTCCATCTCTCCGGCAGTGCGGCCGGCACGCGCACGTTCGCGTTCACCGGCGCCGCCGCCTTCGCGGTGACGCCGGCCGACAAGCTCGTGCTCTACGCGCTCATCAATCCGTGCAATCCGCCCAAGCAGCTCCTCGTGCGCTGGAAGGGCGGATCGACCGAGTACCGCGCGTCGTGGGGCGAGAGCCGCATCGAGCCGACCGTCGCGCACACGCTCGTGGGCAGCATGCCCGCGGGCGGCGCGTGGGTGAAACTCGAAGTGCCGGCGCGCACCATCGGCATCACGGCGAATGTATCGCTGACCGAGATGTCGATCCGCACGGTCGACGGCGAAGCATGGATCGA
>DATELS010000076.1:0-8443 GCA_035276365.1 Thermoanaerobaculia bacterium | reverse complement strand
CGCGATATCGTCGACGCTCAGCACTTTCACGCGCGCCGCGGCGAGCTCGATTGCGAGCGGGATGCGATCGAGGCGATTGCAGATCTCGCGGACCTTCGCCTCGTCGGGTTGCACGGCCGGCGACACCGCCCGCGCTCGCTCCAGAAACAGCAGCAGCGCGTCATCCTCGGACAGCGGCGGCACGAGCCACGTCTGCTCGCCGGCGACGCCCAACGCTTCGCGCGTCGTCGTGAGAATGCGCGCGTTGCCGCAACTGCGCAGGATCTCCTCCGCGACGACGGCGCACGCGTGCACGAGGTGCTCGCAGTTGTCGAGGACGAAGAGGATCGCGCGATCGCGGACCGTGTCGATCACGACCTGCAGCACGTCCTCGGCCGCGAGCTCGCGCACGCCCATCGCGTCGAGGATCTGCCGCGCGACGAGCTCCGCGTCGCCGATCGCCGCGAGCTCGACCCACACGACGTCGTCGAACTCCGCGCGCACGCGATGCGCGAGCTCGAGCGCGAGCCGCGTCTTGCCGCCGCCGCCCGGCCCGGTGATGCTGAGGAGGCGCGTCGCGCGAAGCAGACGCGCGGTCTCGTCGAGCTCGCGCGCGCGGCCGAGGAGCGGCGTCAACGCGATGGGGAGTCGCGAGGACGCAGGACGCGCGCGAGTGCGGCGCGAGGACATCTACTTGTCCAGTTCTCCGATCAGCACGTCGCTCGCCGGCCGCTCTTTCTGCAACCGCGCCGCAACCGCCTCGGCCTGTTTCATGACGCGCAGGACGTTCAGTCCCGCGAGCTTCTTCAACTGCTCCTCGGAGTGACCGCGGCGCAGCAGCTCGGTGAGGAGCTTCGGATAGTCCGCGACGCTTTCGAGATCCTGCGGGGTCGAGGTGATGCCGTCGAAGTCGCTGCCGATGCCGACGTGATCTTCGCCGGCGACCTGCATGATGTGCTCGATGTGATCGGCGACGTCGGCGAGCGTCGCGCGAATTTTCGGGTTCGCCTTGTCCCACGCCTCGAGCTCTTCCTTCACCTTCGCGGGCTGTCCCTGATACAGCTCCTTCGTCCGCGCCTCGAATGCCGTGCGCTCCGCGCCCTGCGCGCGCGCTTTCTCGGAGACGAAGGTGGGGACGAAGGTCACCATTACGACGCCGCCGTTTTGCGGAAGGCGGCGCAGGACGTCGTCGGGCACGTTGCGCGCGTGGTTCGTGAGCGCGCGCGCGGAGGAGTGGGAGAAGATCACCGGCGCCGCGGTGACGTCGAGTGCGTCGGTCATCGTCTCGGGCGAGACATGCGACAGATCGACGAGCATGCCCAGGCGGTTCATCTCGCCGATGACGGCTTTGCCGAAGTTCGTGAGGCCGGAGTGCTGCGGCGCCGCGGTCGCGGAGTCGGCCCAGTCGTTGTTGTCGGAGTGGGTGATGGTCATGTAGCGCGCGCCCGCGGTGTAGAGCGCGCGCAGGACGGCGAGCGAGTTGTTGATGCAGTGCCCGCCCTCGACGCCGGCCATCGACGCGATCTTCCCGCTCTTGTGGATGCGCACGATGTCGTCCGCGGTGAGCGCGAGCGCGAAGGTGTCGGGATAGATCGCGGCGAGGCGATGCACGTCGTCGATCTGCTCGAACGTGGCCTGCACTGCGTCCGCGCCTTTCATCGTCACGGGGACATACACGGACCAGAACTGCGCGCCGAGTCCGCCGCTGCGCAGCCGCGGGATGTCGGTCATGAGCGGCTTCTCGAGCTTGGATTGATCCTGCGCGATGTCGATCTGCGCGAGGTGGTTCTTCACGCGCTCGCGGTACTCCCACGGCAGGTCGTTGTGGCCGTCGATGAGCGGGACATCGCGGAGGATGCGGGCGACGCGGGGGTCGGTTTGGGCGAATGTCGTTGTCGCGATGAAGAGGAGGAGCGTGAACAGCTTGAGCCGCATTTGTCGGATTGTAGAGTCGCAAAGTCTCAAAGTCGCAAAGTCTCAAAGAAATCCTTTGCGACTTTGAGACTTGACGACTTTGCGACTTCCCAACGGGTCTGCTACCTTCCGCGCCGCCCATGCCGCTCGCCTTCGGTCGCGACGAATCGCATCCCATGGTCGATACGCTCCTGCGCACGCGCGTTGCGCGGTGGGAGGAGCTGAACCGTGCGGTCGACGAGCGCGACGACATGCTGGACTTCGCGATCCACCTCTTCGATCACGATCGCGATCGCGCGATCACGAACTACTTTCAAAACGGACTGGAGCAGTTCGAGCTCGTGCGGCACATCGCGCGATGGCGCGAGCAGCCCGTGCGGCGCATGCTCGACTTCGCGAGCGGCTACGGACGCCTGACGCGTTTTCTCGTGCACGAGCATCTCGCGGACGAAATCACGGTCTGCGACATCCTCGAAGGAGGAATGCAGTTTCAGCGCGAGCAGTTCGGCGTGCGCTCGATCGTGTCGACGACGCTGCCCGAGAACCTCGCGCTGCCGGAGAAGTACGACCTCATCTTCGTCGCGTCGCTCTTCACGCATCTGCCGCCGTCGACCTTCACGCCGTGGCTGCAACGTCTCGCTCAGGCGCTCGAGCCGGAGGGGCTGCTCGTGTTCAGCGTGCACGACGAGTCGATCGCGCCGGAGCGCGTCGACGGCATTCACTTCGCGACGAACAGCGAGAGCCGCGTGCTCGACACGAACGAGTACGGCTCGACGTGGGTGACGGAGGAGTGGGTGCGGGCGCAGGTGGATTCGTCGTGGACGTGCGTGCGCCTGCCGCGCGCGCTCGCGGACTGGCAGGACATCTATGTCATTTCACCGACGCCGATCGAGGAGCCGCGTCCGCGCACGACGCCGAAGGGATTCGTCGATCAGTTCGAGATCACGGACGAAGGCGTGCGGCTCGCGGGCTGGGCGACGCTCGTGCACGGCGAGGCGGATCGCGTGGAGGTGCGCTTCGGCGATGAAGTGATCGCGACGACGCGCGAGTTTCATCCGCGTCCCGACGTCGCGGCCTGGCTCGGCGACGAGCGCGCGACGAAGTCGGGATGGGAGATCGTGATCCCGCACGAGCGCATCCGCTCGTTCCGGTACGACGTGACGACCGTCTCCGCCTTCTCCGCCGAACGCATCTTCTTCCTCGGCACGCTCGACTCGCTGAACGGCCACGTCGCGCGCGAGCGTGCGAAGGCGCTGGAGCAACAACTGGTCGTGCATTCGCAGGCGATCGCGGGATTGCAGGAAGAGCTGAAGGCGTCGCAACTGCACGCGCAGGCGCTGGAGCAGACGATCGCCGCGATGAAGCAGAGCCGCTTCTGGCGCGCGCGCGATCAGTGGTTCGCGCTGAAGCGCAAGGCCGGACTCACGGACGAGCTGTGAGCGCGCGCTCGACGTCGGCGATCAATTCCGCCGCGTCCGCGCCCATCGCCTGCGCGATGTGAATGAGCTCGATGACGTCGAGCCGCCGCGTCCCGTTCTCGATCTTGGAGAGATAGGAAGCCGGCACACCGAGCTTCTCCGCGAGCTCGGCTTGCCTGAAGCCGTGACGTTCCCGCGCATCGGCGAGGACAGAGCCGAGGATGAGGAGCTCGTCCGCGAGCTTGGCTTTGGTGGAGATGCGGTCCGCGCCGCCATGACGGGTGGGCATGCTCGTGTCAGGAAATCGCGATCATCGCGCGATACGCTGCGGCGAAGGACGACGCGGCTCCAAGGTCACTGCTTTCTTGTCGCTCTTTTGCTCGGCTTCCTGAAGGTAGGTGCACAGCGCGTCGAGGTCATAGTTGAACCGCTTCAGCAGTTCTTCTCGCGCGGCGCGCGTTTCTGCGACG
The DNA here is from genome assembly GCA_035276365.1 of Thermoanaerobaculia bacterium. Classification (GTDB taxonomy): domain Bacteria; phylum Acidobacteriota; class Thermoanaerobaculia; order Gp7-AA8; family Gp7-AA8; genus QHVT01. Next base: position 4,662 of record DATELS010000076.1, on the reverse strand, counting down.
ATCGGATCTTCCCACATGATCAATCCCCCGAGAGCTCTTCCGGCGTGCAGATGACCGGCGGCTCAAAGCCGGCCGTAAGGCACGTCTCGATGACGAACTTCAGCATGCGCGCATTCGCAATGTGCTTACAGTTCCATGTGACGAGATAATCCATCCCGTGCACCGTCGCCACAGCGATATGCAGCGCGTCGGACGATGCCTTCGCCGGCAAGCCGCCCGCCGCAAGGAGTTTCCGGGCGAGCGAACGACTCTCCACCGTTTCGGCGAGTAGTGTGATTGGCTCCAGAACCGCCAGCCGCGCCGCCGCTGCTTCGCCGTCGCCGAGTTGTGCCTCCGCAACGACGAGGCGAGACGCATACAGTTCGAATTCCATACGCGCGCGCTCCCACCATTCGCGCGTCAATTGCTGATGCGCGAGCGAGACGACGTCACGGCTGAAGCGCGCCGTGAGATAGCTGATGACGCTCGTTTCGACATACAACTTGGCGCGCATTCATGAAACGTAGCCGAACGTTCCGCGCGCGGCAAGAAGCGCGCGGGCCTTAGGAGCGCGTCCGTCCCGCGCGCTTCTCTACGCACGGATACAGAAACCGCGTTCGTTTCGTGTGCTGCTCGACGAGGTCCGGCAGCGCGGTGACGTCGAGGACGTTGCGCACGCAGGGTAACGTCGCGTGGCGCGCGGCGTTTTCGATGTAGCTGAGCGTGGCCAGTGCGTCCGCGGCGGCGGCGGATCGCGCGCGTTTCGACTCCTCTTCTTCGCAGCTCGCGTGGTCTTCGTTGCCCCAGGCGATGTAGGTGACGTCCATGAGCAGGCGGTGATAGTACGGACGAAGGCAGTCGCCGATGTTCGCCATGTCCACGGTCGTGATGAATGTCGTGAACTCGTGAGGTGTGTAGCCGCCCGACTGCCACTTCAGCAGGATCTCGCGCAGTGCGGCCGGCGTGACCTTGGTGATCTTGCGAAGCGTGTCGATGCGCTGGTCCCTCGATTTGAGCAGGCCGGCGCGATCGAGGTGGTATCCGCGTCCGTGACTCTGCGGCTGTTCGGGCGAGATCAGCCAGTACTCGTCGCCTGCGACGATCTCTTTACGCTCCTGATCGCAGCAGCTCGTCGGCTCGACCTCGATCCGGTTCTCGACGTGAATCGCGCGTCCGAGTTGGACGTGCGTCCCGCGGACGAGCTCCGTCACCTCGAAGACCTGTCGCTCGCGGACGATCACGCGTGCGGCGAACTGCGCGCGGCCGAGGAAGGTCTGGGGCATCTCGCCGGCGCAGGAGCAGGCATGCGCCGCACGAGCGAGGAACACCATCACGAGAAACGCGCGGCGCATGATCGCGATGATAGCTAAGGTTGCACGCCCACCCAGCGCTTGCCGTCACAACCGCGGAACGACGTCGACGTCGTCCAGAGCGGCTCGCCGGTCTTGTCGTCGAGTCGCATGAAGTCGTCGATCAGACAGCGCTTCGTCGCGCAATCGACGACGACTGCGCCGAGCCAGTGGTACTTCGTCGAGTCGACGTCGCGATACGTGAAGCGGATCATCACGCGAAACGCATGCGGCGGGACGGGCTCCGAGCGCAGGATCTGAATCGCCGAGGGGAGCGCTTCCTCCGTGCCGCCGGAGAAGAGTCCGAGCTCCAGCCAGTCGAACTCCGGCTTGCAATCCGCACAGGTGTTTTTGCGAAAGTAGTCCTTCTCGCAGGCGGCGGCGGTGCTGAAGATGCCGAGCAGGCGCGGCGTCAGGAACGGACGAAGCGCCTTCGCATCGCGGCCTTCCGGAATGCCGAGGGGATGTCGCTTCGTGATTTCGCGATAGAACTCGCGGACCACACGCTCGGGTGTGGCGCCCGTGGCGGTCAGAGCGATGGCGAACACGACAACGAGAGACGCGCTGCGCATCCCGCGATGATAACCAACGCGCGGACGTAGAATGCCCTCATGCGTCCCCGCCTCCTCCCGGCCGCCCTGCTCCTTCTCGCAGCGTGCGCCGCCGCGAATCAGCCGCCGGCGCCGGGACGTCCCTCCATCGACGTCCGCCAGCAGACCGCGCTCTTCTTCGGGTCCAGTCAGACGGCGCCTCTCAATCTCGACTTCGACATCACCAACACCGCGAAGGAGCCCATTCTCATCAAGCGCATTCGCGTGCAGGCGGGGCCGGGCATGATGCAGTACAGCGTGTATCCCGCGGAGCGGTACGTCAACGAGACCATCGCGCCGGGCGAGACGAAGACGATCTATGTCACCGCGACCGCGTACACCGATCGCACGCGTCTCGATGCTACCGAGCCTCTCGGCCTCCGCACCACGCTCGATTACGAGTCGGAAGGGAAGCGTCATCAGGAGCTTTACGTGCTCCTGAACGTCAATCTCTAACGGACGGCAACCCTGCGGCCGTCCTTCCGTACAAGGACGCAGTATGAAACGCAGAACGAAGATCATCCTCACCGTCCTCGGCTTGCTTCTGATCGGCGGCGTCACCGTCGGCTCCATCGCCTCGAAGGGCAAAGAAGGGACGCCCGTCACCTTCGCGAAAGTCGAGCGGATGGATTTGACCAGCAAGGTCTCGGCGAACGGGCAGATCGACGCGCAGCGGAAAGTCGACCTCTCCGCGAACGTCATGGGCCAGATCGTCAACCTCGCGGTGCGCGAGGGCGACGTCGTGAAGAAAGGCGACTTCCTCTTGCAGATCGACCGCAAGCAGCTCGCCGCCTCCGCCCAGGGCGCCGAAGCCTCGGTCCGCGCGCTCTTCTCCGATCGCGACTCCGCGCGCGCGACGCTCGCCGAAGCCGAGCTCACGTATCAGCGCGCGCGCAAGAACTTCGAGCAGCACATCGTGCCGCAGGCCGATCTCGACCGCGCCAGCGCCGCGCTGCAGTCCGCGCGCGCGAACGTCGGCGCGATCGACCAGCGCATCGGACAGGCGCGCGCGAACGCCGCGGCCGCGCAGGACACGCTGTCGAAGACTACGATGCGCGCACCGATGGGCGGCGTCATCACCGCGCTTCCCGTCGAGGAAGGCGAGGTCGCGGTCATCGGTACGATGAACAATCCGGGTACGAAACTCCTCACCATCGCCGACATGAGCACGGTCGAGGCGGTGATGGAAGTCGACGAGACCGACATCCCGAACGTGAAGGTCGGCCAGCGCGCGACCGTCACCATCGACGCGTATCCGAACAAGACCTACAACGGCCTCGTCACCGAAGTCGGCTCGAGCCCGATCACGCGCAACGGCGTGTCGGCGGGAACCGAAGCGGTGAATTTCGAAGTGAAGATCCAGCTCGAGAATCCGCCCGCGGGCGTGCGTCCCGGCTTCTCCGCATCGGCGGACATCATCACCGGCACGCGCGCGAAGTCGCTCGCGATTCCCATCCAGGCGCTCGTCGTGCGCGAGAAGCCGGGCAGCAAGGTCGGCAAGCCGCAGGAAGAAGAAGGCGTCTACCTCCACGACAACGGCAAGGTGAAGTTCGTGCCCGTCACGACCGGCCTCGCCGGCGAGACGAACATCGAGATCACGAAGGGCGTGAAGGAAGGCGACCAGATCGTGACCGGCCCGTTCCGCGCGCTGCGCGACATCAAGGACGGCTCGAAGGTGCGCGAGCAAAAAGAGGAGAAGGGCAAGGACGGCGAAGGCGAGAAGAAGTCGTAGGCGGAGGTCGCGATGGAAACGCTCCGCATTGCCTCACGCGCGCTGCGCACTCACAAGATGCGCAGCTTTCTCACGCTCCTCGGCGTGATCATCGGCGTCATGACCGTCGTCACGGTCGTGTCGATCATCTCGGGGCTGAACAACTACATCTCCGAGAAAGTCTTTCAGCTCAATCCCGACGTGTACGTCGTCACGCAGTTCGGCATCATCACGAGCCGCGAGCAGTGGCTCGAGGCAGTGAAGCGCAAGAAGATCGACATGCGCGACTTCGCGATGATCGAAGAGCGCTGCGGAAGCTGCGCGATGATCGGCTCGTCGAACAGCACGGCCGCTGCTGTGAAGCGCGGCGCGAAACGCATCCCGCGCGTGCGCACGATCGGCGCGACCGCGAACATGGCCGAGATCAACAACCTCGACGTCGAGGCCGGACGCTTCTTCACGCCGCAGGAGGAGAAGCACTCCGCGCTCGTGACGGTGATCGGCTCGGACGTGCGCGATGAGCTCTTCCCGAAGCTCGATCCGATCGGACGCACGATCTGGGTCGCGGATCAGCCGATGAAAGTCATCGGACTGCTCGCGAAGCAGGGCACGGTCCTCGGACGCAGTCAGGACAATCAGCTCTACATGCCGCTGTCGTCGTGGCGGAAGCGTTTCGGCTCGCGCGAGAGCATCGACCTCTTCATCCGCGCGCGCGGCGGCATCGCCGGCATGAACGCGTCGATGGACGAGGTGCGGCAGATCATTCGCGGCCGGCGCCACACGGCGTTCCGCGACGACGATCCGTTCTCGGTCGTCACGGCCGAGGCGCTGCAGATGGTGTGGAAGGGGATCTCGGCGGGACTCTTCTCGCTGATGATCTTCATCTCCGGCATCTCGCTGATCGTCGGCGGCATCGTGATCATGAACATCATGCTGGTCTCGGTCGTCGAGCGGACGCGCGAGATCGGCGTGCGCCGCGCGATCGGCGCGACGCGGCGCAACATCCAGTTTCAGTTTCTGTCCGAGGCGATTC
>DATELS010000075.1:0-2484 GCA_035276365.1 Thermoanaerobaculia bacterium | reverse complement strand
CGTCGCGAACGAGATCACGCGACCGATCACGAACGCGCGCGGCAGATAACGCAGACGCACCGTGTGATGTCCGGCGGGGACGAACACCGCGAGAAACGCGGAGTTCGCGCGATAGAGCATCGCGCGCTTGTCGTCAATCGTCGCGCGCCAGCCCTTCCACGCCGTGTCGGAGATGACGACGAAGCCGTCGCGCTGCATGTCCGCATCGAACGTGTAGCGACCGCCGATGCTGCGCGACCGCAGCGTGATGCGTCCCGGTCCGTTCTCGAGATCCGTCGTCCCGCGGCTCGAGGTGATGTACGCGAGCTCGCGAAAGTCCGCGATGCCGGCCATGCGATCGGCGAGTTCCTGCGGCGACGCGGTCGACTCGATGACGCGCGCGGGAACGAAGATGCGATCGACCACCGCTTCGTTCTCCATCAACAACGCGCCCGGCTGCGTGGCGATGGTGTGCCACCGCGGCGGCACCGGCAGCGTGTCCGCCTGAATCGCGTAGCGCACGTTGAGAAAGGAGAGGAACGGCGTCGTCAGATCTTCGACGCGGTTGAACCAGATCCCGCGCCGCACGCACCACAGCTTCCACGTCCGCGACCATGCGTTGTACGTCAGCGCCTCGTAGCCGCGCGGATCCTCGAAACCGTAGAACGTGTTGTACGCGGGCGGAAACGCGCCGTCGCGTCCGACGATGCGGAATGGCTCGCGCACGTCTTTGATCGCCTCGAACACGGGCACGCTCGGAAACGCGAGCTCGCGCGGATACGTTCCGAACGTCTCGCCTTCCGCGAGCCAGCGCTGTCCGACGAGCAGCAGGAGCAGCGCGGGGACGACGATGCGCGCGCGGCGCGCGTTCGCGAGCAACACCGCGGTGGCGCCGAGGAAGAAGAGCTCGGAGAAACGGCGGTAGCGGCCGTAGTCGGCGGGCGTGCGCATCACCTGCGTGTGCGCGGACAGCCACCAGATGCCCGTCGCGAGAAACACGAACACGCCCGCGAGCGTCGCCGATGCCGCGTGAAAGTCGGAGCGGCGGAACATCGTGTCGACGCCGAACGCCGCGAGCGCGACGAGCGACAACGCCGCCGCGAACGCGAGCCGCTCGTGATGCGTGATGCCCATCAGCGGCACGTGCTGCAGCGCGTCGACGATCGGTTGCCAGCGCGCACCGATGATCGCGCAGAAGAGCGCCATCACCGCGAAGAACCAGGTCTCCGCGGAGCGCTTGCGCCACACCGCGTACACCGCGAACGCGAGCACGAGACTGCCCACCGCCGCCGTCTCGACGCCGATGAAGCCCATCTGCGGCTGCTTCCAGTAGCGCACGTGCAGATGCGGGAAAACATCGGTGGCGAGGTTCGCCAGGAACTGATTCGCGGGCACGCCGTAGTGGATCGCCGTCGCGAGCACGCTGCGCGCGTGGTACTCGATCGACTGCGGGATGGCCTCGAGGATCGGCAGGAGAAAGATCGCCGTCAGCAGCACGGCGACGACGCCCGCCGCGATCGCGGTTCCGATCGCGCGCCACGGCGCGACGCGACGTCGCACGAGCTCGAACACGGCGTACACGCTCGCGCAGAGGACGTTCAGAAAGAGCGACTCCGGATGTCCCTGCAGCGTCGTCAGCACGAGCGTGACGGTGAGAAATGCCGCCGATGCAATGCCCGGCCGCCACACGATGCGCCGCGTCGCCGCGAAGGCGAGCGGCATGTACACGGTCGTCAGTCCCATCGCGACGAGGCTGTACACGACCATGCTCGACGACAGCGCCCATCCCGCCGCCGCGAAGAGCGACGCGACTTCGCCGCAGTCGAGCTCCCGCGCGAAGAGGAACGCGGAGAGCGCAGCGAGAAAGAGTCCCATCGCCGCCGTGTACGTGAGACTGACGGCGGCGGGGAGCAGACACGCGATGAGCGTGAACGGCGAATACGGCGCCGACTGCGCCTCGCTCGCGAGCGGATGTCCGCACAAGTTGTAGCCGTTCCACAACGGCCACTCGCCGCGCTGCAGCGACGCCTGCACCGCGCGCCGCCACGGAAAGAACTCGGAGATGATGTCGATCGCCGACGCGTTCCGCGCGCCGAACGGAATCCCCACCGCCGGGCCCGACGCCTTGAACGGCACTTCCTGATAGAGGTGATCGATCGGCCCGTAGATGTCGCCCGTGACGAGCGCCGGACCGACGAGCCCCATCGGAATCACGAGCAGCACGAGCGCCGCGCCTTTCGACACCGGTCGCACGAAGCAGTGCACGAGGCACAGCAGGAGCAGGGCGGTGGTGAGGTAGAGGATGAGGCTCACGCCCTAGCGCTTCCCGAACTTCCCCTTCCGCGGCGGCCCGCCGAACGGCTTCTTCCCGCGCGGCGGAAACGAATCCTCGCGCGGTCCGCGCGGCTTGAACCCGCCTTCACGCGGCGCGCGTGGAGCGTAGCCGCCTTCGCGCGGCGCGCGCGGCTTGAACCCGCCCTCCCGCGGCGCGCGCGGTGCGTAGCC
>DATELS010000074.1:0-26696 GCA_035276365.1 Thermoanaerobaculia bacterium | reverse complement strand
TTGCGGCGATTCGTGAGACGAATCGAAATCGCGCTGAGGATTCCGAAGGAGCGTCGTCTCGCCGACGATTGCACGACGAGCGGCTCGACGCGAAAGCCGTACTTGTTCGCGAGAAACGCGAATTCGAGCGCGCACGCGTCGTCGTGCAGACGCGACTCGCCGACGACGATCTTCGCCGCCGCGGAGGTGAACGCGGCGAGACGAATGGCGCGATCGGGAAGCATTGGCACGAGCAGCCAGCGCAGCAATGCGGGACCGTGATCGTCGGCGCGCGCGCTGGCGAAGACGACGTCCGTCGCGCCCGACTCGACCATCGCCACGGCGTCGCCGATCGCGCTGACGGGATACGGCAGGTCGGCGTCGGCGAGCACGATCACGCGTCCCTTCGCATCGCTCACGCCGCGGCGCAACGCGGCACCGAGCGCGTCGCCGCCCGGCGTCAACACCTCGAAGGTGAAGCCGGTGGTCTCGAGGTACTTCTCGATCGCTCGCGTGGCGTCCGCGCGGCCCGCCTGTTTCCTCGAGGCATCCTGCGGCACCACGACGGTGACGCTGGTCGAGCTCATGCGCTGATTTTAATCAAGTCGCGTACCGCACGTAGGTTGCGAGCACTTCGCCCGTGCGCCGCACGACGGTGCGGAGGTAGATCGCGGGGACGGTCCACGCGGTCGCGGGAACGTCGATGGCGCCGCGCGACGCGAAGCAGCCGGCCGCGGTGTCGAACGACGGCAGCGGCGATGCCTCGACGACGAGATCGTCGCGATCGATGTGAATCGGACCGTCGATGCGCTGCGCGGCCTGCGCGGGCAGCGGCCGCTCGAGCCGCTTGAGTGCGCGCGCGGCGAACGGCCCGTTCCACTTCTCGAGATAACGCATCTCGGAGCGCGCGTAGTGCGCCGCGGCTTCTTCCGCGATGAGAGACGCGCTCTGGTTGTGATGATGAATGCAGCGCGCGACGGGGACATACGCGATGCGCTCTCGCTGCTGCGCGATGCGGCGCAGAAAGTCGGTCTCTTCGAAGTAGAGCCCGAAGCGCTCGTCGAATCCTTCGGCGTCATCGAACGCATCGGCGCGAATGGCCATGACCGCGCCGGAGAGAACGTCGACGTTCGTCGTGCGCTGCAGCGACCAGAACGCGACGCGCTTGCGAAAGCGACGGCGATCGCGCTCCGCGAACCACGAGTGAGCGCGGCTGGCGAGGATGGCGTCGACGCGCTCGCTCGCGGTGTAGCGATCGCCGGGCGGAAGGAGCCAGCGATAGTCGTCGTCCCAATACAGCGCGGGACCGGCGACCGCGGCGTCGTTGAGCGCGGCGGCGAGGCGATCGATGGCGTCGACGTCGAAGCGCACATCGGGATTCGTCACGATGAGGATTTCGCCATCGCACGCGCGGCGGCCGAGGTTGATGCCGCCGGCGTAGCCGCGATTCGTGTCGGCGACGATGAGCTTGTCCGCAGAATCCCGCAGAGCGTCGGCTTCGCGCGCATCGCAACTGTTGTCGACGACAACGACCTGCAGCTGAGTCGACGACGCGGCGCGCGCGGTGCGGATCGCCTCCGTCGCCAGCGCCGCGGAACGGTAGTTGACGACGAGCAGCGAGATCATCACCGCTCGGCGCGCATCGGCTCGGCGACGCCGAGGTCCCAGCGGTGATCGACGGCGATGAGGCCGATCTCGAAGCGGTCGCCGGTCATCGTGAATGCGGGACGCAGATCGTAGCGATCGAAGACGGTGATCGCATTCTCGTCGCCAGCGAAGGCGATGATCGAATACTCGCCGCGCAGCAGCGGCACGTCCATGAGTCGCGCCGTGACTTCGTACTCGGTCTTGCCGGCGAGCGGCGGGAGACCGTCCGCATGCGTGCCGACGCCGAAGCACTGCAGATCATCCGCGGAACGATGGATGCCGACGATGACATGCACGGGCTGGCGCGGATCGTCCGCCTCGATGCGCATGCGCACGCGCACTTCCTCGCCGCGCGCGAAACGCTCGCGCGGACGTCCGTTGCGATCGCACACGACGATCTCGCGAATGCGCACCGGCGTCCGCGTCGCGGGCGCCGTGCCCTCGCTCGCCGGATGCTCGCGATCGCGCTCGAGAAGAAACGTCTCGTACTCGTGCACGACGTCGACCGCGGGTCCGTAGCGCATGACGCGCCCCTGATCGAGCCAGAGCGCGCGGCGGCAGATCGAGGAGATGTAGTAGAGGCCGTGCGAGCAGAAGAGGATCGTTTTGCCCTGCTCGTGAAACTCGCGGATCTTGTCGATGCACTTTTTCTGAAAGTGTCCGTCGCCGACCGCGAGTGCTTCGTCGATGACGAGGATGTCGGGATCGACGTTGACCGCGACGGAAAACGCGAGGCGCATGTACATGCCCGACGAGTACGTCTTCACGGGGCGATCGACGAAGGAGCCGAGCTCGGAGAACTCCAGGATCGCCGGCAATCGCTCACGCGCCTCCGCATGCGAGAGTCCGAGGATGGCGGCGTTCAGCGCAGCGTTGTCGCGGCCGGAGAACTCGGGATGAAAGCCGGTGCCGAGCTCGAGGATCGAGGCGATCGTGCCGTCGGCTTCGAGTAGTCCTGAGCTGGGACGCGTGACGCCGCACAGGAGCTTGAGCAGCGTGCTCTTGCCCGCGCCGTTCTGCCCGATGATGCCGATCGTCTCGCCCTTCTCGACCTCGAACGTGACGTTCTCGAGCGCGCGAAACACGACGTGCTGCGGGCGTCCGGTGAGCACTTGAATGAGGCGATCGGCAGGACGTCGGTAGACGTCGTAATGCTTCGACACCTCGACTGCGCGGACGGCGGCCGTCATTCGAGGATCATTCTACGTGACGGGGTGGCTCCTCACCCTGCCCTCTCCCCCGCGATGCGGGGGAGAGGGTGAGAGGAAGCTGGATTACTGGAGGGGGGTGGCGGGGACGTACTCGGGATCGAGCGTGCCGCGGTCGATGATCGAGGCGAATGCCCAGATGTCGCCGCCGGTCGCTTCGATCCGGAGCGAAGCGTTGTCGCGGCCATCGAGGCTGAACTGCGTCGCGACGATGCTCTCGTTCGGCTGCAGCGTGTACTCGATCGAGCGGACCGTGGCGCCGGTGAACGGATCGAGGACGATCACGTTTGCCTTCGCGACGGTTCCGGACACGTTCGTCAGGCCGACGTTCGTGTAATAGCTCGTGTTGCTGCGCACGCCCGGGATGAGCGCGGACTTGCCGGACTTGACGTTCGCGCGATTGACCGCGAATCCGGCGATGCCCTGTCCGTACGTCTTGTTCGTGCCGTTGTCGTTGTACGTGCGAGCGAAGACCATGGGGAAGTAATCCGCGGCCACAGTGGACGGAACGCTGACGCGCAGCATGCCGACACCATCCGCGACATTGCCGAGGACGCCCTGGCGCAGGAGGTCGCCGTACTGCAGGAACTGGCCGGCGTTGATCGGGATGTTCTTCGCCTCCGCGACCTTCGTGCCCGCCGCATTGTGATACGCGAGATCGACGGTCACCGGACGTCCATTGGCGTTGTAGATCGTGACGTCGCTGCGCCACGCGCCGACATGGCCGACGCCCGGAACCGCGGTCTCGCGATAATCGGCGGAACCGAGCTCGCTCTGGCGAATGGCCTGGATGTAGACCGGGTCGCTGCTGCCGCCGTCAATGAACGACGCATAGCCGATCAGCCACGTGCCGGCCGGCACTTCGATCTCGACGCTGAACGGACGATCGGCGGGACCGGTGACGCCGAACTGGTCGAGCTGGAACGGCGACAGCGGACGCGAGATGGCCTGGCCGACCGGGAATCCGGCGTCGTCATAGAGGCGGACAATGGCTGTAATGGACTGTGAGTTCGGATTGACGAGACCGACGTTCGTGCGATAGCGATTATTGCTGCGCAGGCCGGCGAGATAGTACTTGCCCTCGCCCACCGCGCTGCCGCCGCCGGCTTCATTGAGCAGAATCGCGGGGATGAACTGGCCGAAGGTGCCGTCCGCGGTCTGATTGTACGTGCGCGACCAGATCTGCGGCGCCACTGCAGTGCGCACTGTAATGAGCAGCGCGCCCTGCTCCGTCTGATTCGGACGCAGCTCATTGAGGATGTCCTCGATGATCAGCGTCGACTTCTTCATCTGGAGCGGGTAGTCGACGCCCTTGTACGACGCGGTCAGTGCCAGCGGATTGGACGCGGAGATCGTCGAGTCCGAGGAGTAAATCTGGATGTCGGTGCGCCACACGCTGCCGATGCCGCCCGCGTGTGCGACCGCGGGCAACAGGAAGCGGTACTCGGGGATGTCGTCAATGGCGATGTCATTGTCGACCTGCGCAGTAGACGCGGTCGTAATGTCGTCGGCATTACGCGCCTTGACTGTGACCTTGTAATTGCCCTGTGTGGCGAACGTGTGCGTAATGGTGTTGCTGGTGCCCACTGCAGCGGCCTGGCTGTTGTCGGCCGGACCGTCGCTGAACGTCCACGACCAGCCGGTGGCGGGGATACTGGCGTTGGCCGTGAAGGTCACGACCTTGCCCTTCGTCCCCTTGACCGGGAAGCCGGCGAACGTCAGGACCGGAGCGGGCTTGATCGACGCCGGGTACGGCACATCGACGGCCACAATGTTGCCCGTGCTGTTGGTGGAGTTATAGATCCTCACAGTGACGTGATACGACGGCACATTGCCGACGAACGTGTGGGAGGGCTCGGCCTGCGTCGACAGCGCGGAGCCGTCGCCGAAGTTCCACTCGAACTTGTCGCAGGCCTGGATCGTGGTGCCGAGGAATGCGCGCACTGTGAACTTGATCGACTCGGCCGGCTTGCAGACCTTGCCATTGTCGCCATTACAGCCGCTCGTGGCACCCGAGAAGTCCGTATAGACCTTGCTGGAATCCGGCGGAGCCTGGCACTGGCCCGTATCATCGGGAACGACCTGGAAGTCGACCGAGCCCGTGGCCTGGCCGAAGCTATTGAAGACCAGGACCGTCGCCGTGTGCGTGCCGGCAGACGTGAACGTATGGCTCGGGCTCGCATTGGAGCTGCCGCCGCCGTCGCTGTACGTCCAGGACGTCGCGTCGCAGGTCTGCAGCCCGAGTCCCGCGCGGTACGCCGTGAACTTGACCGACTCCGTCGTCTTACAGGCGACACCCGGGTGGCAACCCTTGTTGCCGAGGTAATCGACGGTGACGCTGGAAGGGGCGGTGCAGGTCGGATCGATGACGGGGCCGATCTTGATCGGCTGCGCGAACTGCGGGCTCGTCTGCGTGCCCTTCTTGATCGAGACACGAATCGTGAAGTTGCCCTGCGTCGTGTACTTGTGCGTGATCTGCCACTGTGTCGTCGTCAGCGTGCCGCCGTCACCGAACGTCCAGTTGTACTCCTCGCAGTTCTGGAACGTGTAGGCGTTGCCGAACGACTCCGGACGCATGGTGACGGTCTGACCGACGTCGCATGTGTCGCAGCTCGTGTAAATCTGAATCTGGCCGGCGGTCGGCGGATCGCCGCAGACGGGTCCAGTGACGTCGAACGAGAGCGGCGTGGCCGTTCCCTCGAAGAGATCCGTCGCCGCCTTGGCGGAGATGCTGTAGGACCCCGGCGCGGCCAGCGTCGGCGAGAACGTCTGGCTCGCGGGCGCAGTGAGCGTCGCGACGGTATTGGCGCCGTACTTGAGCGTCCACGTCACCGTCCAGCCGGTCGTCGGATTCGGCGGCGTGGCCTTCGACGCGATCGTGAAGGAGCAGGCGCCGCCCGTGCTCGTGCAGCCAGTCTTATTGATCTTCGGATCCGGCGTCAGGAGCGTCTGCGTAATGGTGTGGCTCGCGAATTCGGCCGGCACGCTGGTGCCGAGGCCGGAGGCGACCGTGACTTTCAACTGCAGGATGCTGCCGCTGGGAATCGCGGTGCGGTCGGGAACCGTGAACGTCGGAATCGTACCGACGGCCGCGGAGCCGCTCTGTGGCGGCACGACGTCCGAGCCGCCGCTCTTGAGGCTCCAATCGACCGTCCACGTGGACGCGGAGAGGACCGACGTCAACTGCGTGACGCGCGCGGTGCCCTTGAACGTCACCGCGGCGCCGGCCACAGTGGGCGTGCCGAACGTGACGACGAACGGGCGAACCGTCAGGTTGATGCTCGAGACGGAGTCGACATAAGGCGCTCCGTTGGTCGTAAATGCCGTGTACTTGCCGTACTTCGCGGCGAGCGTCAGCGTGTGCGCGCCGACCGCGGGTGCGGTGAGCGGCTGATCGGGCGTCTGATTGGACGTCGCGGAGTCGACGGTCCAGGCCGAATAGTGGCCTTCGACATTGCCGTCCGACGCGTCGGTGATCGAGTCACCGGCGACGAAGTCGAGCGCGGCGCCGTCCGTCGTCAATGCGGTGCTGGTGCCCACAATGCCGATGCGCGCGACCGGAACCTTCAATGTGACATTGACCGTGCCGTTCACTTCCGCATTGACGTTCGCCGTCGCTTTGACGTGGCGAACGGTTTCGATCTTGGCGGCGGTGTCGAGGCCGGAGAACTGGTGATCGCCGTCGACGCCCGTATTGCCGGACTGCGTATTGTCGGACCCGGACTCCGTGTTGTCGAAATTCCAGGTCAGCGCATAAGGCGTCGCGCTGGAGCTCGCGGCGGTGAACTTCATCAAGTCGCCGTAATACGGTCCTGCCACTGTGGACTTGGAATGAGGATTGGCAGTGCCGAAGGCGCCGCTCTTCTGTGCGACGCTGATGGAGTCGCCACCCTGCAGCTCGAAGACGTCGCCGAGTCCCTGGGTGTTGTAGATGACGTACGACTTGTTGTTCCACTTCAGGGGATACGCGCCCATCGTTCTGCCGGCGACGTTTCCGGCCGGCTGCGCATAATCCCGCGGCGCTTTGTAGTAGTACTTGTTGAAGAAGCCGCCGACATTGACTGGGACGGGCTCGCCGCCCTCGATCTTGAAGATCTTCACGTCATTGTCGGCCGAGCCGCCGGCGCCGGTGCGGCCCGTGACGGCGAGGTATTTGTCGCCGTAGTTGATCGTCGCCCAGCCATAAGAAGCCTGCGGCTGCGGCGTGAACGCCTCGCCATAGACGTCGTACGTGCGACGGACATAGCCGCCGCTCGTGCGCTCGAGCTTGACGACTTTGTTGTCGCCCGGAGCGTTCGTCATTTCCGACGTCCAGAAGTTGCCGTCTTCGTCGACGGTGACGTCGCGATACGACTTGCCGGACAGGGCGGAGAAGCGCGTGATCGGCGAACCGCCGGTGACGAACGCGCTATTGTCGTAAATGTCGATGGAGCCCGCGAGCGACGCCACTGCAATGCGCTGGCGGGCGTCGTCGCGCGTCCATCCGCTGAAGCTGTTGTCCGGACCGGTCTTGAACGACACAGGCGTCGGCGTGGACGGGTTCGTCACGTCGTAAACGCGCCGGCCGCCGCCGTCGTTGCCGCTCGTGACGGCGTAATAGTTGGAACCGGCCTTGACGGCCACGATGTGATCGGGAACGAAGTGCAGAGCGGGCAGGCCGCTGCCGCGGGCGACATCGAGCGCCTCGCCGTTCGTCTGGCTGCCCTGCACAATGGAGAGCGACGAGCCGCCGCCTGTCTCGCCGGTGTCTCGCACGAGGCCGAATCCGAAGAAGTCGCCCGTGGCCACATAGACGTAGCCGCGATCGTCGACGTCGAAGTCGAACAGCTTGTCCTGGCCGTCCGTAAAGGAGACGCTCCATCCCGATCCATTGCCCTGCGGATAGATCAGCGCGTCCCACTGCAGGACTTTCTCATTGGGGTCGTTCTTGCGATTGAGCTGCTTGCCGATGGCGGTCGAAATCGTGACCATGCCCGCCGGCAGTTCGCTCGAGAAGAAGCGATCGAGCGAATAGATGGCGATCGCGGAGCCCATCTGGTAGTAAATGCGCGGAGGCGCGGAGCCGTGCGTGGTGCGCGCAATGCGCACGAGCATCGCGCGTGCGGTGGCGAAGCCGGTTCCGGCCTGATAGTCGGTGGTTTCGGTGGAGTCGACGACGCGGCCGGCGTGGTTGACCATCGGCGCCGAATAGGGCCACGTCGGAAGGTTCGCGTTGGGTTGTCCGGACGCGTTGACGCCCTTACAACCGGTGCATTTGACAGGAGCTGCGGACGATTTTCCGGGATACGGATAGTCGGCGAATGCAGGCGGAACGGCCGCGAGCAGGACAGCGAACGCGAGCGCAAGCTTCTGCAAAGACGATTTCACAAGAACACCCCCGAGTTAGTGGACATAGCTACAGCGGTTAGACCGGAAGACGACTGTTATTGTAAGCGACACGACATCAACTGCAAAATGTTTTTTCGCGCGACTGGGGCGGGGAAAGGAGGTTCCGAACCAATCGCCCAAAAAAACGATGGCGGGTCGGAAATCCGACCCGCCATCAAAGGCTACTGCGTGTGCTAGACGACTACGGGTTGTTCGGCGTGATGTTGGCCGCGGGACCGATCGCCGGGGCGAGTCCGTCCTCGTTGGTCACAGGAGCCGCCGGGCTGCAGCCGTTGCCGAGCCACGCCGCGTCGAAGTCGACCGAGTAACGGCCATCGGCCGCCATCGAGACGACAACCCAGTTCTGGGACGCGTCATTGGCATTCGGGATGTTCGGCGTCTGCGTGTAGTCGAAGCCGTTGTCCAGGTTCAGGTACATCCAGCCAGCGACGGCCGCATCCGGGTTCGGCGGGAAGATGTCGCTCGAAACCGAAACACGGGACGCTTCCGGCAGCGAGACGCCGCCCTGCGGAACAGGCGAAATGATCTCGCCCGGGGTGAACGTGGTCGGGTTCTCCTCTTCGTCGAAGCGGACGAACTCGGTGATGGCGATCGCGCCGTTCTGAGCCACGTTGGTGCAAGTGGCCGGACCCTGCTGCGTGCCTTCACGCCAGATCTTGAAGCTGGTCTGGAAGTTGGTCGCGCCACCGCTGATCCAGCGGGCGGCGAAGGTCGACGGGAGCGGCTGACGGCGGTCGGCCGTGCCACCAGCCTGGTAACGGCTGTAGAACGTACGATCGAAGTTCGTCAGCGCGCCGCCCGGGGCTCCGCCCTCGGGGACTGCGCGGATGTGGACGAGCGGGTTGCCCTGCGCGAAGTTCTGCGTCGAGTTGACCTGCTCGTAGTCGCCGATCAGCACGTTGTCGTACAGGATCTGCGTCGAGGAGTAACCAGCGTCAGACGGCAGCGACGTGTTGCAGTTCGACGCGAGGTCGATCGTCACGTAGCCGCGCGCGTTGGTGTGCGTGCCGCCAACGAGCTGGGTGTTGGTGCAGCCGCCAGCCGGGTAACGGCCGGTGGTGAGCGCCGACTGAAGGCTCGGGAGCAGCGAGTCCGGAACGCGGACCGCGAGGCGGTTGCAGTTCGCGAAGCTCTGTCCGATCGCGAGGTTCGCATCGTTGTCGAGCGAACGACGGCCGACTTCGCTGTCGCTCGACGTACCCGGCTCGGCGATGCGGCCGCGCGAGATGACGTCGAACAGGTTGATCGACTGCACATCGTAACCGGTCAGGAAGATGTTGAAGTCGAGGACCGGGAACGAAAAGTCGGTCCAGATCGTGACGTGGGCGATCTGCGGCGCCTGCGACACGTTCGTGACCGTGAACAGAGTCGTCTCACCGGCGGGATTGGTCAGATCCACGTCGAAGAACGGCAGCAGCAGCGTGGCAGCCGGAGCGACACTGATGTCGCAGCTGTCATCGTTGTTCGTCGTCGCCGGGGCGCCAGTCGGGAACGTTGCGTTGGCAACGATTCCTGCTCCCCGAGCGTACGCCGAGCCCGCCACGGCCATCATGGCCATCAGAGCCCAAACGAAAGCTTTTCTCATTTCTATCTCCTACACTTCTCAGAATGATTTGAACAGGAACGAAAACTTGCTCACCCGGTGCAGACGATACGATCACCTCCACGTCTGATTTTTCGATTTCAACACAGCGAAATCAGAGAACTTAGCAGTGAGTTGCCTGCAACTTAGCGCGGAATATTCTGAAAGTCAATACCGCCGAACCGGTTTTATGCGATCTCCCCATATCCGGCTTGCGCGATTCGGCGAACTATACTCGCCATCCCTCCCGATCGCAACCTCATTATTTCGCCGGCGCCGTCCCACGATTCAGATAGACGTGCACACTTCCGTTCTTCTCGGAGAACGCCACCGTCTCGCTGGACTCGTACATCAACATGAGATCCGGCTTCTTGTCGCCGTTGAGATCCGCGACGCGCAGGTCGTACGCGCGCTGCGTCGGAAGCTGTAACCCTTCGATCTCCGCGCGGCGGAAGTTGCCCGCGCCGTCGCCAAGCAAGATCGTGACCTTCTGCCGCTGCCCGTACGCGATGTCGAGATTGCCGTCGCCGTCGAAGTCTCCCGTGCCCACGCCCGCGACTTCCGTCATGCCTTCCCACCGCACGAGCGGCGTGCGCTTCGGCTCACCGCTCGCGAATGAGATGCGGTCGAGACCGCTGATCTTCGTCGCCGGCGGCGTCGGAACGAGCTTGGGGTTCACCGACGTCGGCCAGTCGCGCATGTACGAGACGATCGCGTCGTCGAGCTTCGCGCCCTTCACGAAACGTCCCGCCGCCGTGCCGTAGTAGTACGAGCGCGCGGGCACGAGCATCTCTTTGTCGATCGGGTCGTAGTCTTCGCCGTTCTTGCTGAGGAACATGGTCTTCGTCGCGTTGAAGTAGATGCTCGCGCCGACGAAGTCCGGGAAGCGGTCTCCGTTGAAGTTGCCCGCGGCGAGATAGTCGCCGCCGAGGTACTCGCCGTGCACGGCGATGTCGCGGCCTTCGAACTCCGTGCCCTTCTTGCGATTGAGGTACGCGCGCAGGTTGCCGTGCGTCGTGCGCTTCGCATCGCGTCCGATTCCCACCGGACCTTCGGTGATGGCGACGAAGTCCATCCATCCATCCGCATCGACGTCCGTCGCCACGAGGCGGCGCGTCGGGTAGTAGTCGTCGCGCAGACCTTCGACTTCGCGGAACTGGCCCTTGCCGTTGCCGAGGAACACGGACACGCCGGTGAGGTGAATGCTGAAGGCCATGTCCTGATGGCCGTCTTTGTTGAAGTCCGCAACCACGACGGAGCCGTAGTTGAAGTTGCGCGGGAAGTCCGTCTTCCAACGCGTCCAGTTGCCCTTGCCGTCGCCGAGGAAGATCGCCGGCGCATCCGCGGGACCGCGCTGCGGCGGAAGGATCAGATCCGCGATGCCATCCTCATTCATGTCCGCGACCGCGCCGCCGTTGCGCCACGAGCCGGTCTTCGGGAGTCCGTTCGACGACTCTTCGAAGCGAACCTTCACGCCGGCGGGCGGCGGATCGATCGGCGAGAACTCGCCGCGCAGGTTTTCGAAGTAGCGCACGTGCTCGGCCGGCATCTCCTGATACTTCGGATCCGTGTTCGGGTCGACCGGCTCCGTCTCGATGACCGGGATCCACGCCCAAAGGTACTTGTCGTTCTCCTGATAGATCTCGGCAACGACGTTCACGTTCGCGAGCGGGCGCACCATGCCCGGCTCCGGCATGTACTTGGCGTACTGCTTCTCGAACTTTCCGATCGTGAATTTGTGGCCGTAGCGGATGAAGACTTTCTGCTCATCCGGATCGAGTCCCGGATCTTCGTTCGTGCCGATGCGATCGCGACGCTGCTCCGGAGTCTCGGGGCGGATGAAGTGCGGCACGCCGCCCTCCGGCACCGCAGCAGCGCTGGCTGCGGTTTTGTCGGTCGTCTTCGCCGGCGTCTTTTGCTTCGATGCGCTCTGCGCGACGCCGTGCGCCGCCGTCATGAGCGACAGCACCGCGGCGAAGACAAGAACCAGTGAGCTGCGAATGGACATTACGTTCTCCTGCTTGGCTTGTGAATGACTAGATGAGATCGACCAGCGTCGGCTGCACTTTCCTGAAGACGAACATGCCGAAGGCCAGTGCCGTCGCCGCGACGACCAGTAAGAAGACGATCGACGCGGGCTCAGGTAACGGTGCGCTCAGCAGAGCGCTGCGAAACAAACCCATGAGCGCGGTGAGCGGATTCCAGAAGAAGAACTTCTCGAACTGCGCCGACACGGGATAGAGGATGGGGCTGAGGTAGAAGACGACGGACAACACGAAGCCGATGATCTGCGTGAGATCGCGGAAGAAGACGTACGTCGCCGCGAGCATGAATCCGATCCCGAGCTGCAGCGTGAACTGCGCGAGCAGCGCGAACGGGAGCACCCAGATCATCCGCGCGGTTCCGCCGCCGGCGAGAATGAACGCGATCGCGAGCGCGAGTCCGACGCACTCGAACAACATCGCGGAAACATTCGGCACGACGACGAGGAGCTCGCGCCGCAGCGGAAGGCGCTTCACGATCGCGGCGTTCTCGAGGATCGCCGTCGTCGATCGCATCAGTCCCTCGTTGAATCCGAGCCACGGAAGCAGTCCGGCGATGAGAAAATGGATGTACGGCTGGTTCCCGCCGAATGCGCCCGGAAGTCCGAGGCGTCCGCCGGGGATCATGAAGGTGAAGACGAACCAATAGAGAATGAGCAGGCTGAGAGGCTGAAGCACCGCCCAGGCGAGGCCGAGGGCGGACCCGGTGAAACGGGCATTGACGTCGCGCTTGATCAGCTCGCGAAGCAGATGAAGGCTGGCGTTCGTGATGATTCGAAGCCTCGGAGGCGGGGTTCGGAACCCCGGCTCGGCAGCCGGGGACTTGAAAAGTACTTGCACTTTATTGTCCAATAGCATAAAAGTCAACGGAACCGCCATGAACAGGCCCGCACAACTCGAGCTCGTCGGAAGGAAAATCCGGCAGCTTCGCCGCCAGAGGAAACTGACGCAGGTCGAACTTGCGGAGAAGATCGGCATTCATCAGTCCGATCTCTCGCGCATGGAACAGGGCGAATACAAAGTCGGCCTGGACACTCTGCTCAAGATCCTGCAGTGCTTCGACCTCGGCATCGGCGAGTTCTTCGACGAAAACAGCCGCACGAACAACATCGTGGAGAAGTACCGTTCCCTCAGCCCCACGGCGCAGAAGGAAGTCGAGACGTTCATCGAATTCAAGCGCTCGCAGGAGCTGACGGACGATATGGACGGGAGCGAGGGAGGGGACGATGTTTAATCCGGCGAACACGCGCGCGGACGCGCTGCGGAAAGAAGCGTTCACCAAAGTTCGCGCCGAGCAGTACGACGCGGCGCTCGAGCTGTACGACCTTGCACTCACGATCGCGACGGACGAAGAGCTGCGCGAGCTGATCTCGATCAACAAAGCGCACGCGCTGATCGCGATGGGCCGCGAAGGCGCGGAGATCAACGCGCTGCCGGCGATCCTCATGCGCCGGCGCTCGCCGCACAACTCGTTCCTCGCCGCGTACGCGCTCGTCCTCAAGCATCGTCTCAACGAAGACCTGCAGCGCGCCGCGTTCTACGGGCAGCTCGCCGCGGAGATCGGACGCGAGAACGAGGAGCCGAGCTGGCTGATCCCCGCGCTCAACGAGCTCGGAATCATCTACGAGACGGACTCGCACTTCGACAAGGCGATCGCCTGCTTCGAAGAGGCGCTCACGCTGACGGAGACGATCACCGACGACTCCGAGCGCTCCTTCGTGCGCACGGCGATCTTCCAGAACCTCGGCTACAACAAGCTGCTCGTCGGCGAGACGCAAGTCGGTCTCGAGATGATTCACAGCGTGATCGATCACGTGCAGGTCCCGAGCACGCTCGCGGACTCGTACATCGATCTCTGCTATGGCTACCTCGATCTCGAGCAGTGGGACGACGCGCGGCACTACGGCGAGATCGGACTGCAGCTCGCCGTCGATCCGCGCCAGATCCGCAACGCGCACTACCTCCTCGGCGAAGCCGCATACAAGGCGGGCAACATCCCGTCCGCCGAGTATCACTTCGGCGAGCTCGCTCGCTTCTACCCGCAGTTCCAGAACCTCACGAACCTGCTTTTCGCAATCGATCTGCGCCGCGTGGTGAATTTCAAACTGTCATGAAGAAACTTCTCCTGGTTCTCGCCCTGCTCGTGTTGCCGATCGTGGCCTTCGCCGACGATCAGCGCGAGATCCTCCTGACGAGCGACGGCACGCTGTTCGTCGCGGAGCAACTGCCCGCGAGCGACTATCCCGACATCGGCGCGACGGGCACGGGCTTCATCCGCGTTTCCGTGCGCAGAGGCGAAGAGACGAAGAGCCTCGTCGTCCCGGGCACGCTGGAGTCGGGACTGCACAAGAATCCGACGCTCGCGTACGACAACGTGACGAAGACGCTGTTCGTGTTCTGGCAGCGCTCCGTGTCGCTGCTGCACAGTGAGCTGCTGTTCCAGACGATGAACGCGAACCTCGAGTGGGGTCCGCTCGCGGCGTTCGGCGACGGCCGCAACATGCGCGAGAACCTCCGCATCGCGGTCACGCGCAAAGCCGATGCTCCGTCCGAGGACGGAAGAACCACGGCGGTCGTGCCGCAGATCAACGTGCACGCCGTGTGGTGGGAAACCGATTCGTGGGACGGCCAGCAGTCCGCGCAGTACGCAATGCTGACCGTGGAGAACGGCGCCGTCGTCGAGACGAGCATCCATCCCCTCCTCGAGTTCATCGACGCCGCGGCCGCGGAGAAGCGTTTCGTCGCGGACTCGATCGCCGACGTCTACAAGCATCCGTCGCTCGTTGCCTCGCCGCAGCAGGACAGCGTCCTGGTGCTCTTCGGCGAGCCGCGCGACACCTCGTTCAACCGCGTGCGCATCCGCCCGGCGAAGATCGTCGTCAACGCGCGCGTGCACATCCCGGTCGGGAAGAGCGAAGGACGCGGCGGAGTGCCGACGCTGCACATCGCGAGCAACTCGCGCATGGGCACGATCTTCGGCGCGGACGATCGCACGGCGCTCTACACGTCGGACGGCACGAAGCTGTCGTATGTGCTGTTCAACGAAGGAAAGTGGACGGAAGAGCGTGCGGTGCTGATCGGCGACGCCGTGACGTTCGAAGCGGCGGTGACCGCGGTGCGCCACCTGGTCGATCACGAGTAGCCGCGCGACATCAACGACAACGAACGAAAGCCGGCGCGATGCGCCGGCTTTTTCATTTGCGGCGCGCGCGCGTCAGATCCGCGGCTTCGAGTGCTTCACCGAGGTGATGATGCCGACGCCGACGAGCAAGAGAGCTCCGACGCCGATCCAGAAC
The DNA here is from genome assembly GCA_035276365.1 of Thermoanaerobaculia bacterium. Lineage (GTDB taxonomy): Bacteria > Acidobacteriota > Thermoanaerobaculia > Gp7-AA8 > Gp7-AA8 > QHVT01. The sequence goes on along the minus strand of DATELS010000074.1, from coordinate 11,554 downwards.
GGCGGGACGTCATAGCGATAGGCGACCAGCGCAAGGGCGATGATCACGATCAGCCATCCGACGAAGGACAGGTTGAACCAGTTCACGGCAGTACCTCCGGAGAGCTGGCTCAGCAAAGACGTTGCCTGAACGCAAAAAGGCCCGGCGCCGCGAAGCGCCGGGCCTTCAGGCAAGTCGATGGAACGCTTACTTGTTCAGCGCGAAGAACGCGAGAACGAGCGCGTAGATGACGAGCGACTCGATGAGCGCGAGACCGATGATCATCGCGAGACGGATGGCCGGAGCCGCGCTCGGATTCCGCGCGATGCCTTCCACCGACGCCGCGATCGCGCGCGCCTGACCGATGGCACCCGCGGCAGCCGCGATGCCCAGAACGAACGCCGCGGAGACGACGCCCCACGCTACACCGGAACTCGCGGGTGCGGTCGTCGCCGGCACCTCGCCCTGCGCGAAGGCCGAACCGGCCACGAGCGCCAGGATGACGAACAACAGGATGTGCTTCTTGTTCACTCGATTCTCCTCCTTTCGAATATTCGAAACCGTTGTCTTCTGAATCAGTGCTCTTCCTTCGCCGTCGCGCCGCCGATGTAGACCATCGTCAGCATGATGAAGACGAAGGTCTGCAGGAACGCGCCGAAGATCCCCAGGCCCATCATCGGCCAGGGAACGACGAACGGCAGCATGCCCATGAACACGCCGGCTGCGGCGTGCTCGCCGAAGATGTTGCCGAACAAGCGCATGCCCAGCGACAGAATGCGCGCGAAGTTGCCGATCATCTCGATCGGGAACATCAGCGGCGCGAGCCACCACACCGGCCCCATGAAATGCCCGAGGTAGTGCAGGAGACCCTGCTCGCGGATGCCTTGATAGTTGTAGTAGAGGAAGGCCACCGTGGACAGCGCGAACGTGGTGTTCGGGTTCGCGGTCGGCGGCTGCAGGAAGAAGAAGAGTCCGAAGAGATTCGAGACGAAGATGAAGACCGCGAAGCCGCCGATGATGTAGAGATACTTCATCGAGCCATGGCCGATGACGTCCTGCAGCAGATCGCGGAGACCGCCGACCACGAGCTCCAGGATGTGCTGAAACGTTCCCGGGTTGTCGCGGCTCAGACGGCGCGTCGCCAATGGGAAAACGACGACGCTGATGAGCAGCACGAGCAGCGCCATGAGCACGTGGTCCGGCACGTCGAATCCGAACGCGTGTCTCCAGATGTATCTGTTGAACGGCTCGTAGAGAATTGAGTGTTCGTGTTCCATCGAAACGTTCTAAGTCATCAAACTTCGATACAGCGAATACACCGCCTCGGCCATGATTCCGATGACGATGATCGAGAATCCGAGCAACACACTGACCGCATTGAAACGAGCGACGAAGATCGAAACCGAAAGCGACACACCTAGGAGAAGGAAGCGCACCAGAGTGCGCACGATCATTCTCCTTGCTTTTGGATGTGGAGCCGGTTGAAGGAGCGTCTCAACGATCTCCTCCAACCAAAGGAAGGAGATCATAGTCACCGCTGCGCTGCAAGTCAATCCGAGAAAGGCCGAAAAACCGCCCAAAAACAGGGTAAATCCGGCCAAAACGACGGACGCCGCGAACGCCGTCCGCTTGATCCTTCGCAGCACGTCCGCGGGCGTCTCGCGCTCCTCCGGACGCAGCGCTTCCTCATCCATTCTTCCCCGCCACGCGGAAGAGATTGATGAACGCGGCGACGACGCCGAAGAACGCGAAGATCGCGCTCAGCCACGGCCACGTGCCGAAGAAGCGATCCATCAAATAGCCCCATCCGAATCCGAGTCCGATCGCGACGGGGAACATCCAGCCGATCGCCGACGCCTCGAGGAGCTGGCGGTACTCGCCGCGCTTGTTATCGTCCGGCATCGGCGATGCGCTTCGACACCGGGCGGCCGGAACGCGCCGCCTCGTCGATGAAGTATCGCGGATAGACGCCGAGGACCAGCGTCACGACGAGACAGACCAAGGCGACGATGCGCAGCGAGCCGCCGGCCGGCAGCTCGGCCTCGCGGCCGTCGCGCAGGTACATCGCCATGACGATGCGGAAGTAGAAGAACATCGACACCGCGGACATGAGCACGGCGACGATGGCCAGCCAGCCGAAGCCGGACTTCACCGCCGCCGCGAAGAGGAAGTACTTCCCGATGAATCCCGCGGTCGGCGGAATGCCGCCGAGCGAGAGCAGGAACACGATCATGCAGAACGCCCAGAACGGCGCGCGATTGTGCAGTCCGTTGAAGTCGTCGACGCTCTCCCCCGCGTACTCGTGCTTCTCGAGCATGAGCACCGTCGCCCAGATGCCGAGCGTCGCGAAGATGTAGACCACGGAGTAGACGAGCACTCCGCGCAAGCCCATCTCGCTGCCGGCGATGATGCCGAGGAGAACGTAGCCCGCGTGTCCGATCGAGGAGTACGCGAGCATGCGCTTCACGCTGTCCTGCGTGATCGCGGCGAGGTTGCCGAGGATCATCGAGAGCGCGGCAATGACGGCGAGGACGTACTGCCAGTCGAGCCGGAAGTGCGGCATGCCGACGTAGAAGATGCGCGCGAAGATCGCGAATGCCGCGGCCTTCGATGCCGTGGAAAGGAACGCGGTGATCGGCGTCGGCGCGCCTTCGTAGACGTCGGGCGTCCACACATGGAACGGCGCAGCCGCGATCTTGAAGCAGAGTCCCGCGCCCAACATCATGATGCCGAACATGAGCGCGTCATTCGTGACGAGCGTGGCCATGACGTCGGACACGCGGCGCAGGTTGAGCGTACCGGTGACGCCGTAGATCAGCGAGATGCCGTACAGAAGAATCGCCGAGCTCACCGCCCCGAGCACGAAGTACTTCATCGCCGCCTCGGTCGACTTCTGCTCGTTCTTGAAGTAGCCCGCGAGGATGTAGCTCGAGAGCGACATCAGCTCGAGTCCGATGTAGATCGCGGCGAGATGAACGCCCGAGGCCATGAACATCATGCCGCACAGCGCGAACGCGATGAGTGAGTAGTACTCCCATGCGGAGTAGCGCGTGCCGCGCAGGAAGCCGTCGGAGAGCAGCACGACCATCGCGATCGTGGCGATGAAGAGGAGCTTGAAGAAGATCGAGAACGCGTCGAGCGCGAACATGCGCGCGAGCGAAGAGCTCTGCGCGAGATCGCGCACGAGGTACGAGGACAACACAACCGATCCCGCGGTGAGCGCGAGCAGCACGAGCGTCGCCCACTTCGCCGCGTCCGTGCCGCCGCGCCAGCGCGTGACCGGCGCGATCAAGAGCAGCGACGCGCCCGTCGCGAGCAAGAGCTCGGGCAGCAGGAAGATCGTGTCGCTCCACGTCATTTCGCGGCGACCTCGTGATGCTCACCATCCGCGGGGGCACTCGGCGTCGCGGGATAGTGCATCGGCTTTCCGTCAAAGTACGTGGGCTCGACTTTCTGCACGATGTAGTCGACCGGCTTCTCGATGACGTCGAACAGCGGCTTCGGATAGATGCCGATCCACACCATCAGCGCGACCAGCGCGAGCATCAGTCCGAGCTCGCGGCGATTGACGTCGGTCACGGTCGCATTCGCGGGGTTGTCGAGCGGTCCCCAGAACACGCGCTGATAGAGCCACAGCAGGTACGCGGCGCCGAGGACGATGCCGATCGCGGCGATGACGGCGTACGCCATCGTGCCGAACGCCGTCGAGTTCGCGGCGCCGAGGAGGATCGTGAACTCACCGATGAAGCCGTTCAGCGCGGGAAGTCCCATCGACGACAGCGCGGCGATGAGGAACAGCGCGGCATACATCGGCATCTGCTTCGCCAGTCCGCCGTACTCCGCGATCATCCTCGTGTGCCGTCGCTCGTAGATCATGCCGACGAGCAGGAAGAGCGCGCCCGTCGAGATGCCGTGGTTGATCATCTGCAGCACCGAGCCCCGGATGCCCATCGGGTTGAGCGCGAACATGCCGAGCATGACGAAGCCGAGGTGCGAGACCGACGAGTACGCGACGAGCTTCTTCATGTCCTTCTGCACGAGCGACACGAGCGCGCCGTAGATGATGCCGATCAGCGAAAGCACGACGATCGGTACGAGCAGCTCTTTCGTCGCATCGGGAAGGATCGGCAGCGCGAAACGCACGAAGCCGTACGTGCCCATCTTCAGAAGCACGGCGGCGAGGATGATCGAACCCGCGGTCGGCGCCTCGACGTGCGCGTCGGGCAGCCACGTATGGAACGGGAACATCGGCACCTTGATCGCGAAGCCGAAGAAGAATCCGAGGAAGATCCAGAACTGAAGCGTGGGCGGGATCATGTGCCCGATCTCGTGGAACTTGAGGACGCTGAACGTGGCCTCGTTCCCGAGTCCGGCGATGTTGAGGAACGGAATCCCGCCGTCGTTGAAGAAGTACAGCGCCAGGATCGAGAGCAGCATCAGCACCGATCCGGCGAGCGTGTAGAGGAAGAACTTGATCGCGGCGTACAGCTTCCGCGATCCACCCCAGATGCCGATGATGAAGTACATCGGCACGAGCATGATTTCCCAGAAGACGTAGAAGAGGAAGAAGTCGAGCGCGCAGAACGTGCCGATCATGCCCGTCTGCAGGAGGAGGAGGAGCGTGTAGTACTCCTTCTCGCGATGATGAATCGCCGTGTACGACGAAACGACGGCGATGATGCCCATGAACGTCGTCAGCAGGATGAGCAGGAGCGAGATGCCGTCGACGCCGAAGTCGTACTTCACGCCGAGGGACGGGATCCATTCGTACGTCTCGCGGAACTGCCACATCTTCGCGCCGCTCGCCGCGCGGTCGAAGTTCGGCCAGAGGTAGAGCGAGACCGCGAAGTCGACGACCGCGGTGAGCGTCGCGACGATGCGGATCGCGCGGCCGTTCGTCTTGTTGGTGAAGAACAGAATCACCAGCGCGCCGATCAGCGGGATGTACGTGACGATGTTGAGAATGCCCATTCCGCTTCACTCTCCCTACGGCTTCATGAATAGGTACACGAGCGCGATGAGGACGATGCCGCCGCCCATGATCAGCGCGTAGTTCTGTACGAGTCCGCTCTGCACGCGGCGGAACATCATCGAGCCGCCCTTCGCGCTCCACGCGACGCCGTTGACCGCGCCGTCGACGACGTACTTGTCGAAGAGGCTCGAGCCGTGGCCAAACGCGAACACGGTGAGATGGCGCACGCCGTTGACGATGCCGTCGACGATCCACGTGTCGATCCACCACAGCAACGTCGCGAAGACGATCGTGCCGCGGATGACCGTCGCGTTGTACAGCTCATCGACGAAGTACTTGTTCTCGAGCAGCCGGTGAATCGGCCACAGCGACGTCGCGAGCCGCTTCGGCGTCGACCACAGCGGATCGCGGCGATAGAAGCGCCACGCCAGGAAGATGCCGAACGCCGCGATCGCGACGGAGACCGCCATGAGGATGTACTCGGTCGTGAGATCGGCTTCGTGGAAGTGGAACGCATGGCCGCCGATCGGCAGCAGCACCGGCTCGAGCCAGTGCTGGAACCACGTCGGATGCGCGCCGCCGAGCGCCGCGGGAAGTCCGACGAAACCGCCGATGAGTGACAGCACCGCGAGAATCGCGAGCACGCCGGTCATGCTCCACGGCGACTCGTGCGGATCGTGCGCATGCACGTGATGTCCGTGCGCCTTGTCGGAATGCTCGTCGCCCTGATCGAGGTGACGCTGATCGGGAATGAGGTTGTGCCCCGCGTGCTCGGGCTCCGACTCCTCGATGCCTTCGACATGCGCGCCGCGGTACTCGCCGGCGAACGTCATGAAGTAGAGACGGAACATGTAGAACGCGGTGAATCCCGCGGCGATGGCGCCGAGGATCCAGATGAAGTTCGAGTACGCGAACGCGTTGGCGAGGATCTCGTCCTTCGAGAAGAAGCCCGCGAGCGGCGGGATGCCGGCGATGGCGACGGTCGCGACGAGCATCGTCCAGTGCGTGCGCGGCATGTACTTTTTGAGGCCGCCCATCTTGCGCATGTCCTGCTCGCCGCCGCAGCCGTGAATGACGGAGCCGGCGCCGAGGAAGAGACACGCCTTGAAGAACGCGTGCGTCATGACGTGGAAGATCGCCGCGGTGTACGCGCCGACGCCCGCCGCGACGAACATGTAGCCGAGCTGCGAGACCGTCGAGTACGCGAGCACTTTCTTGATGTCGTTCTGCGCGAGTCCGATCGACGCCGCGAAGATCGCGGTGATGACGCCGACGAGCGCGACGACGAGCGACGCGGTCTCGCTCATGCGGAACAACACGTTCGAGCGCACGACCATGTACACGCCGGCCGTGACCATCGTCGCCGCGTGAATGAGCGCGGAGACAGGAGTCGGTCCGGCCATCGCGTCGGGCAGCCAGACGTACAGCGGCACCTGCGCGGACTTGCCGCACGCGCCGACGAACAGCAGCAGGCAGATCGCGGTGGCGATGCCGCCGTACTGCGCCGCACCGCCGCTGGCCGCGAGCGCGAAGACTTTCGTGTAATCCGCGCTACCGAAGGTGTTGAAGATGAGAAAGATGCCGAGGACGAAGCCGAAGTCGCCGATGCGGTTGGTGATGAACGCCTTCTTGCCCGCGTCGGCTGCGAAGTTCTTGTCGTAGTAAAAGCCGATGAGGAGATACGAGCAGAGTCCGACGCCTTCCCACCCGACGAACATGACGATGTAGTTCGCGCCGAGCACGAGCAACAGCATCATGAACATGAAGAGGTTGAGGTAGGTGAAGAAGCGCGTGTAGCCCGTCTCGTGCGACATGTAGCCGGTCGCGTAGACGTGGATGAGGAAGCCGATCCACGTGACGATCATGAGCATCGTCGACGAGAGCGGATCGATGCGGAACGCGAAGTTGATCGCGAAGTTGGCGAGGAAGCCGCTCGCGTGTCCCATCCCCGCGGGGATCCACGAGTAGTACACGTGCTCCCACGTGTGACCGATGTTCTGCAGCACGACCCAGGTCGCGATCATCGCGGAGAGGAGCGTCGTGCCGAGCGCGAACGCGTTGGTGATGGTGCGGTTCTTCGGCGTGAGCGGATTCGCGAACGCGCGCGTGCCGTTGACGAGCGCGCCGAGCGCGGGCAGCAGCACGACGAGAAGAAGCGCTTCAGCCATTCAGAGTCCTCGCTTCGTCGACGTTCACGGTGCTGCGAAGCCGGTAGAGCTGGATGATGATCGCCAGTCCGACCGCGGCTTCACCCGCGGCGACGGTGATGACGAAGATGGTGAAGACCTGCCCTTCGAGGGAGCCGAGGCGGTGAGAGAAGGCGATGAGGTTGATGTTGACGGCGTTGAGCATCAACTCGATGGCCATGAGGACGGTGATCATGTTGCGCCGCACGATCACGCCGATGAGGCCGACCGCGAAGAGGGTGCCGGAGAGCATGAGGTATTGCGCGGTGCTAGGCACTCATCGACTCCTTCACTTCTTTCTCGACCTCCGCCCTCTGGATGATGAAGTTCGGCGTCGCCTCTTCTTCCTCGGCCGACAGTTCGCGCTTGCCGATCACGATCGCGCCGATCATCGCCACGAGCAGGAAGATGGACGCGACTTCGAACGGCACGAGGTAGTCCGTGTACAGCGCCATCGCCACCGCTTCGGCGTTCCGATTCTCGCGATCGCGCGTGCGTCGCACGAGCTTGTTCGGATCGCTCGGATGCGGCGCGAGGTAATGCTCGCGCACGGTCGTGAGCTTCTTCTCCGCGTTCGGCGCCTGGTCGGCGTACGCGCCGTTGCGCACGGTCGTGAAGAAGAGGACGAAGATCGCGACACCGACTCCAATCCCTCCCAGCCACACCTTCGACAGCACGCGCTCCTCGGGCAGATGCCGCACGTTGATCAGCATCACGACGAAGAGGAACAACACCATGATGCCGCCCGCGTACACGAGCACTTGTACCGCGGCGACGAACTCGGCCGAGCGCATGACGAAGAGCACCGCGACGCAGAGGAAGGTGAGCAGAAGGAAGAGCGCCGAATGCACGGGATTGCGCATCGCGACGACGAGAATCGACGAGGCCACGGCGATCGTGCCGATCACCATGAAGACGAGGAGCGGCATGTTCGACGTGATCCCGTCCATCGTCATCCCTTCAGCAACCGCGACTCATCCACGTCGAGTTGCGGCTTCGTCTCGTCTTCCGGAAGTCCCGTGTACTTCGGACGATCGTCCCAGTACTCGAGCTGCTGCATGTTGAAGTACAGATCGCTGCGGTCGTAGCTCGCGAGCTCGTACGTCTTCGTCGTGAGCCAGATCGACTTCGGCTTCGTCGGGCACGCCTCTTCGCAGAGCGCGCAGAACATGCAGCGCTTGACGTCGATGTCGTAGCGGTCGAGGACCTTGACCTTCTTCTTCTTGCCGCCCTCTTCGATCATCTCGTCGTGGACGTCGATGTAGATGATGTCGATCGGGCAGGCGACCGCGCACAGCTTGCACGCGATGCAGCGGTCATACGAAAACTTGAACATGCCGCGGAAGCGATCCGCCGGCTCCATGCGCTCTTCCGGATAGCGGATCGTGACCTTCGGTTTGAAGAGCTCGCGGAACGTGGTCTTCAACCCCTCGAGCATGTCGAGGAGGAGAAACTTCTCCGACCACCGCGCCTTCGGATACTCAACTTGCATGGATCACCTTTGCCTGAGCCGCGGGGGTGCGCTTCTTCTCCGGCTTGCGGAAGAGGTACATCGCGGTGAGCGCGATCGTGCCGAGGCCGATCCAGTACATCAGGCGCTCCTGTCCCGCGAGGATGAAGATCGCGGTGACGAAGATGTTCACGAGCGCGAGCGGGATCATCCACTTCCAGCCGAGGTCCATGAGCTGATCGAAGCGGAACCGCGGGAAGGTCGCGCGGAACCACACGTACACGAGCATGAAGACCATGACCTTCACGAAGAAGATCGCGGCGCCGAGGAGACCGCCCATGAGACCCATGTGCCGCAGCGATTCGGTCGTGATGCCGATGCCGAACATGCCCAGGCTCCAGCCGCCGAAGAAGAGCGTCACGATCAGGCACGAGTTGACGATCATCATCGAGTACTCGGAGAGCATGAAGAACGCGAACTTCATCGCCGAATACTCGGTGTGATATCCGGCGACGAGCTCCGACTCCGCTTCCGGCAAGTCGAACGGCGTGCGGTTGTTCTCCGCGTTCATCGACACGAAGAAGATGAAGCACGCGACGATCTGCGGGAGGAAGTTCCACGCGTTGACTTCCTGATAGCGCACGATGGTGACGAGATCGAGCGAGCCGCTGATCATCAGCACGCCGACGATCGAGAGTCCGAACGGCACTTCGTACGAGACCATCTGCGCCGCGGAGCGCAGTCCGCCCATCAGCGAGTACTTGTTGTTCGATGCCCAGCCGCCGAGGATGATGCCGTACACCGCGGTCGAGGTGAGCGCGAGCACGAGCAGGATGCCGACGTTGCTGCGCGCGATCGCGAACGCGGGCGGCGGTCCGTACGGAATGAGGCAGAAGACGACGAACGCCGGCAACAGCGGCAGCACGGGTCCGAGAAAGTACGCGATCTTCTCGGAGCTCGAGGGAACGATGTCTTCTTTGAGGATGAACTTGAGCGGATCGGCGACGATCTGCAAGAGACCTTTGTAGCCGACGCGATTCGGTCCGAGGCGCGCCTGCATGAGGCCGAGGAGGCGACGCTCGACCCAGTTCATCGCCGCGACGATCACCTGCACGATCACGAACGCGATCAGGAACTTCACCAGCGGCCACACGAGGTACGTCAGCAGCGGCTTGCTCATCGATCGACCTCACCGAGCACGATGTCGATCGTGCCGATCAGCGCCACGAGATCCGAGACGAGGTGTCCCTGCGCCATCGCCGGAAGCGCCTGCAGGTTGACGAAGCTCGGCGGGCGCACGTGGCAGCGATACGCGTTCTGCGTCTTGCCGTCCGAGACGATGTAGTAGCCGAGCTCTCCCTTCGGCGACTCGATCGAGTGATAGACCTCGCCTTCCGGCGGACGGATGACTTTCGAGATCTTCGCTTTGAGATCGCCGGGAGGCGTCGCCTTCACGAGCGGGATGCATTGCCGAAGGATGTGATTCGACTGCCGCATCTCGGCCATGCGCACGAGGTAGCGATCGTACGTGTCGCCGTTCTTTCCGGTCGGCACGTCGAACTCGAGCTCGGGATAGATCTCGTACGGCTGCGCGCGGCGGAGATCCCACTCGACTCCGGAGCCGCGCAGCGGCGGACCGGTGATGCCCCACTCGATCGCGTCGGACGGCGAGAGCACGCCGATGCCGACCGTACGCCGCTTCCAGATGCGATTCGTCGTCAGCAGCGACTCGTATTCGTCGACGGCCGCGTCGAACTTGCCGACGAACTCCGCGAGATCGTCGAGCCAGCCGTGCGGCAGATCCTCCGGCACTCCGCCGATGCGCATGCAGTTCAGCGTGAGACGCGCGCCGCAGTACGACTCGAACAGATCGAGGATCTGCTCGCGCTCGCGGAAGCAGTAGAAGAACGGCGTCATCGCGCCGATGTCGATCGCGTGCGTCGCGAGCCATAGCAAATGCGACGAGATGCGCTGCAGCTCGGACAGCATGACGCGGATGATCTGCGCGCGGCGCGGGATGTTCTTCGTCACGCCCATCAGCTTCTCGACGGTTTCGACGAAGCCGAGGTTGTTGGTGGCGGAGGCGACGTAGTCCATGCGGTCCGTGTGCGGGATGCACTGCGGATACGCCATGTGCTCGAAGAGCTTCTCGGTGCCGCGGTGGAGATAGCCGATGACGGGCTTCGCATCCATGATGCGCTCGCCGTCGACTTTCAGGAGCACGCGGAGCACGCCGTGCGTCGACGGATGCTGCGGACCGAAGTTGATCTCCATCTCATGGACATCAAACATCGGTCACCTCGTCGTCCGCAGGTGTTGGCGCAGCCGCTACGGCTTTCGGTGCGGCCGCAACCGGCTTCGGCGCAGGTGCCGCCTTCGCCGCCGTTCCGCCGCCGATCTGCGCCGCTGGCCAGGTTCCGTAGCGCTTCCACTCGCCTTTGTAGACGTTGACGTCTTTCACGTCCTTGCCTGTCGATCCCGCCTTCGGTCCACCGCCTTCCGGAAAGACTTCCGGATAGATGCGCGCACCGGTGTCGATTCCGCGGATCGGGAAGTCCTTCCGGAGCGGATAGCCGTTGAAGCCTTCCCACATGAGGATGCGCTCGAGGTTCGGATGACCGCTGAACTGGATGCCGAGCATGTCGAAGGTCTCGCGCTCGTGCCAGTTCGCGGTCTTCCACACGGACGTGACCGAAGGAATCGGCTCGTTGTCCGCGGTCCAGACGCGCAGACGCACGCGCGCGTTCTTCTGGAACGAGTAGAGCGTGTACGCGACGCTGAATCGCGGTCCGGCGTGATTGGGGAACTTGGAGTAGTCGACGCCGGCGAGGTCGACGAGATAGACGAAGCCGTCGCTCTTGAACGCTCGGCAGACGTCGACGATGCGGTCGCGATCGACGAAGAGCGTGATCTCGCCGACGAGCTCGCGCGCATCGGTGATGGCATCGCTCACGCGCGAGATCGCCG
>DATELS010000073.1:0-7464 GCA_035276365.1 Thermoanaerobaculia bacterium | reverse complement strand
GGCGTCGAGCGCGTGGAGATCGTCCGCGGCCCGTTCTCCGCGCTGTACGGCTCGGAGGCGGTGAGCGGCGTGATCAACGTGCTCACGCGGCCGACGCGCAGCGGCGCGTCGATCGATGCCGAGGCGGGAGAAAACGGATTGTTCAACGGGACGCTGTCCGGCGCGAGCGTCGGCGATCGTTGGCTGCTCAACGGCGCGGTCGAAAGAAGACAGGACGACGGCTTCGCGCCGAACGACGACTTCAAAGGCACGTCGCTCGTCGGCGGCGCGACCTTGATGCCGAACGAGCACGCGTCGGCGGGCATCCTCGCGCGCTACAGCTCGTACGAGCTCGGCGATCCGCGCGTGCCGAATGCGTCGGCGACGGAGTTCGTGCCCTCACCGCATCGCCGCGAAGACGGCTCGCAGATGCAGGTCGCGATTCCGCTGACGCTGCAGACTTCGCGCTCCTCGTTCGAGCTGCGTTTGTCGGACAGCCGCCGCGACGACACGTTCGATGATCCGGAGGGCCCGTTCGGACCGGAGCACAGCAACGTCGACACGACGATGCGCGGCGCGCGCGCGACCGCGCGTACGAACACCGCGATCGGCGCGATCACGATCGGCGGCGAGTACGAGCGCGCGCTCGTCGACTCCGACAGCAACTTCGGCGGGATCGAGTCGCGCGCGCGGACGAACAAGTCGGCGTTCGTCGAGGATCGTCTGTCGCACGCACTCGGCGCCGAGTCTTCGCTCGAAGTCGCCGCGGGCGCGCGCTACGACGACTTCGGTCCGTTCGGCAGCGAGACTTCGCCGCGCATCGCCGCGGCGTGGGTGCAGCGCGGGCACAAGCTGCGCGCGTCGTACGGCGAGGGCTTTCGCGCGCCCGCGATCGGCGAGCTGTATTTTCCGTTTGGAGGGAACGTGAACCTGCGCGCGGAGCGCAGCCGCAACGCGGAGATCGGGTACGAGCATTTCACGACGAACGGCAGCTTCTCCGCCACGCTCTTCGACGCCGACTACACGAACCTCATCAGCTTCGGACCGACGTTCCAGTTCGAGAACATCGCCGCCGCGAAGTCGCGCGGCATCGAGCTCGGCGTCGCGCGGCGTTATGGCGCGCTGCAGCTCGATCTCAGCTACACGTGGCTCGACACGGAAGACGAGGCCACGGGCGAGGAGTTGCTGCGGCGTCCGCGTCACTCGGGATCGATCGCCATCGGATACGACGCGGCGTCCTACGCGGCGCAGCTCGTCGTCGCGCACAAAGGCGTTCGCGAGGACGTGACCGATCTCTTCCCGTTCGGTACCGTGCGCAACGACGCGTTCACGACGGTCGATCTCACGCTGCACTACCAGCTCGGCGCGCTGCGGCCGTACATCAAGCTCGAGAACCTGACGGACGAAAAATACGAAGAGGTGTTCGGCTATCCGAGCGGGCGGCGGCGGGCGATCGTCGGCGTGCGCTACGCGATCCGGTAGCGGATTTACGCCGCGCGCGCGATCGCCTCGATCGTCTCGATTGCGCGCGCGGCCTGCTTCTCGCGCTTCTCCGTCTTCTTCGCGCGGCCGATGACGTCTTCGATCAGCGCCCACGTCACGTTCGACGGCTGGTAGCGCTCGGGCGATGATTCGGCGACGTGGCGTCCGAGCGCGCCGAGCGCGGTGTGATACGGAAGCGGAGTCGCGGATCCGTTGCGCGCCAGCTCGTCGATGTAGCGCGCGACGAGCAGGCCGACCGCGGACGATTCGACGTAGCCTTCCACGCCCGTGATCTGTCCCGCGAAGAAGATGCGATCGTCGCGCTTCGTCTGAAACGTCGGACGCAGATGCTTCGGCCCGTTGATGAACGTGTTGCGATGCATCGAGCCGAAGCGCGCGAACTGCACGTTCTCGAGTCCGGGGATCATCGCGATGACACGCTTCTGCTCCGGCACGCGCATCTTCGTTTGAAAGCCGACGAGGTTGAAGTACTCGTCCGAGAGATCTTCCTTGCGCAACTGCACGACCGCCCACGGCCGCTCGTTCGTCTCCGGATGCTCGAGGCCGACCGGCTTCATCGGCCCGAAGCGCAACGTGTCGATGCCGCGGCTTGCGATCTCTTCGACCGGCAGACAGCCTTCGAAGTGCACGGCCGACTCGAAGTCGTGCGGCGCGAACAGCTCCGCCGATAGCAGCGCGGCGATGAACGCCTCGTACTGCTCGCGGTTCATCGCCGCGTTCAGATAATCCGTCGCCGAGCCTTTGCCGTAGCGCGACTTCCAATACAGCTTCGAGAAATCGAGCGAGTCGGCGGAGACGATCGGCGCGATGGCGTCATAGAAATACAAACCGTCGCGGCCGAGGAAGTCGTTGATGGAGTCGAAGAGAGGATCGCTGGTGAGCGGACCGGTCGCGACGACGAGAAAGTCGGCGTCGCCGCGATCGAGCGTCGTCGCCTCCTCGCGGTGGATGGTGATGTTCGGCGTGTTCTCGATCGTCCGCGTGACTTCCGCGGCGAAGCGCTCGCGATCGACGGCGAATGCATCGCCCGCGGGCACACGCGCGACTTCGCCGCAGCGAATGACCATGGAGTCCATGAGCGCCATCTCGCGCTTCAGCAAGCCGACGGCATTCGTCGGCGCGGAGGAGCGGAAGGAGTTCGAGCAGACGAGCTCCGCGAGATTCGACGTCGCATGCGCGCGCGTCGACTTCACCGGCCGCATCTCGTAGAGCTCGACCGCGTGCCCGCGCCGCGCGAGCGCGAACGCGCATTCACTGCCGGCGAGACCGGCGCCGAGGATTTTGATTTTCATGGAGCTCGAATTAGTTCTCGGGCTCATTCCCCGAGAACGGCGCCGCGGCGTCGCCGCGGATCTCGCCGAACTTCTGCTCGAAGAGCGAGATGTTGTGCGTCAGCGCCTCGAGGAACTGTTTCGCGTGCAGCGGCGTGAGAATCACGCGGCTGTAGATCTTCACGTCGTTGCGGCCGGGCACGACGCGGCCGAGGTCGATGACGAACTCGCTGGGGGAATGGATGATGTTCGCGAAGTTCACGTACTCACCCTGCGCGACGTCGTCGTCGAGGGTGATGCGGATGGTCTGCTGTTGCTGCTGATTGTCCATGGCGGTCTCGTCCAACCGCGGCGGCTCTAGCGCGAATTCCGCGCGGAGACGAGGCGCAGCGCGACGTCGGGAAACGCCGCGAGCACGGTGCGCGTCGCGCCAGTGTGCATCGCGTCGACGTGCACGAGCACCGCCTCGCGAATCTCGCCGAACGCGTGCCCCGCGAGATTCATCTGCGACAGCGCGGCCTCGAGCGGCGAGAGACTCGGATTGAACGCCGCGTTCTCCGCGTACGCGCCGCTCGCGATCTCCCCGTCAGGCGTGCGCAGCGCGACGCCCGCGTATGACTTCGAATACGGCGCGTAGCTCATGTCCGCCGCGACGAGCGCGGCGCGTGAGAGGTCATCGCTCTCGTCGATCGCGAGTCCGTGATGCTCGTGCTGCATGAGACCACCGGCGACGCCGAGGTCGCGCGGACCGAACGCGGACGGCAAAAGCTCGGCGAGCCTGCGCGTTTCCGCCGGCAGCGTGACGATCAAACGATCCGCGGTCACGAGCTCGTTCAGGAACTGGCGGCAGTAACCGCACGGCGCCGCCGTCACCGCGATGCGCTCGATCCCTTCCTCGCCGTGCATCCACGCATTCGTCACGCTCGACTGCTCCGCGTGCACGGTGAAGCTGAGCGCCTCGCCCGCGAACTCGACGTTCGTCCCGAAATACAAACTGCCGGACAGCCCGCGCGACACCGCGCCGACTTTGAAGTTCGACACCGGCGGCTTCGCATACTCCGCCGCGAACGGCAGGAGCATCGTCATCAGCCGATCGATGCCGACGCGCAACTCGTCCGCGAGCTGGTGCGCATCCTGCGCGGCCAGCACTCCGTTGCGCATCGCCGACAACCGTTCCCGCGGAATCATCGCGTTCGATCGTACACCGTTCGCGGTAGGGATTCGGTCTCGTGGCGGCACTCCTGAAGTATGGAGGCCCGGAAATGCTCGATGGCATCAAGCATATCGTCGTCCTCATGATGGAGAACCGCTCCTTCGACAACGTCCTCGGATTTCTCTACGACCCGCGCAATGCGCCGCCGTTCAACAACGTCCCGCCGAACTTTCACGGCGCCGCGCAATCGACCGGCGTGCCGTACAACAACACGATCGTGATGCCGCAGTACGGCAGCTCGGACACGAATCCCGTTCCCGATCCGAACGAGGTCTACGAGCACGTGTACATGCAGATGTACAACCCTCCGCTGAATCCGTTCGTGCCGCCCGCGCCGATCCCGCAGGTCGCGGCGAGCGACGCGAACATGCAGGGATTCATCAACGACTACGCGAACGCGATCGCGCGCGAGCAGCCGGGCGTCGATCCGACGCAGATCATGGACTGCTTCACGCCTGCGCAGTTGCCGGTGCTGTCGACGCTCGCGAACGCGTACGCCGCGTGCGATCACTGGTTCGCGTCCGTGCCGACGCAGACGTTCGCCAACCGCTCGTATCTGCACGCGGGCACGTCGTCGGGCTACGTCGACAACTCGTGGACGAATCCGTTCGGCATCTTCGTCAACGAGTCGACGACGATCTTCAACATGCTCGAGACCGCGGGCGTGCCGTGGCGCATCTATCACGGCGGACCGCTGCTTCTCAGCCTCGCCTTCCTCGATCAGAAGCAACTGCAGCCGTACGGACTCGATCCGCTGAAGCGCCGCTTCTATCCGCGCACGCAGTTCTTCGAGGACATCAAGCAGGCGGACACCTTCCCGAGCTACGTCTTCCTCGAGCCGAACTTCATCGGCACGCCGTGGTTCGGGCCGGAGAGCGACATGCATCCGCAGGCGACACCGCTGCTCGTCGACGGCGCGTCGAACGTGCGCTTCGGCGAGCAGCTTCTCGCGGACATCTTCAACGCGCTGGTGGCGAGTCCGGAGTGGCCGTCGACGCTGTTCGTGATCATCTTCGACGAACACGGCGGAACACCGGATCACATCGTGCCGCCGACCGCGGTATCGCCGGACGGAATCACGGTTCCGTACGGAAGTCCCGGCGGCTCGAACTTCACCTTCGACCGCCTCGGCGTCCGCATCCCCGCGGTGCTGGTCTCGCCTCGACTCGCGCCGGGACAAGTGGTGAATGACGTGTTCGATCACACGACGGTGATTCGCACGCTCCAGGAGCAGTTCATCCCCGAGGCGCTTCCTCTCGGACAGCGCACCGCGCATGCGACGAGCCTCGGCTCCGCGTCGATTCAATGGGTCGCGACGCGCACCGATTCACCCACGGTCACGCCGCTGCCGACGCCGCCGTACTCGTTCGGCATCGACGATCCGCAGCTCACGGACTTTCAGAAGGAGTTGATCGCGCTGGCCATCGTCACCGCCGGCGACGTCGTGAATCTCCTCGGCATCGGCGGCTTCGTGCTCGACATTCTCGACCGCGTGGCCGGCGACCTAGCGGCGTGGTTCGCGAGCATCGACAAGCGTTCGGAGGTGATGCCGGTGATCGAGAAATTGATGGAGGTGGAGAAACGCCTACGACCTTGACACTCATGCGTTCCGCACGTACATTTTTCCTAACCCTTCCAGCTTCCGCACAAAAAGAGCAGTAGAAAAGGAGCCCGGCATGCGTTCGCTTGCTCTCGCCATTGGTCTACTTTTGCTCGCGGTACCGGTCGTTGCACAAAAACCCTTTCCCGATCCCACCGTCAGTCCGAACATGCCCGCGGATGTCGACACGCCGTTCTCCGGCGTCGCGCCGAATCTCCCCTACTTCGATGACTTCTCGTGGCAGGAGTTCATCGCGCTGACATGGGCCGCGAAGACGAGCGCATCGACGCCGTACCTGCGCGGCGTCGCGGATACCTCGAGGCCGTACGGCAACGTGTCCGGTCCGCTGGTGTGGCAGACGCTGAAGTCGGATTACGAGATGTTCCTGCCGGGCGGCGCGCCGCCGTCGGCGTGGGACAGTTACGCGTCGCCGTCTCCGTGCGGCGGAACGCTGATTCCGTACGAGACGATCCTCGCGTCGTTCGACAAGTACCACGGCTTCAATCAAGCGGGCTTCGGCGTCGATGCCGGTCCGTTGATCAGCCAGAACGCGCAGTACGTGCGCTACGAGACGCGCGTGAACAGGCTCGAATACGACTTCATCCTCAACCCCGGCTTGCCATGGCCCGGTCCGTTGTATCTCGCGAAGAATCTCCCGAACACGAGCGGCACGATTCCGCCGCTGAAGTTCCCGACGGGCTCGATCGAGATCAAGGCCGGCTGGCGCAACCTCGCCGGCGTGGCTCCCGCGCAGCAGGCGACGTACTTCACGACGAAGGCGCAGTTGCTGAATCCGAAGACGGGCATCTGCTCGTCCGCGACGCTCGGTCTCGTCGCGCTGCACATCATCAACAAGACGGCGAAGTTCCCGAACTGGGTTTGGTCGACGTTCGAGCACGCGGACAACGTTCCGGCGATCGCGGGCGAGACGCCGTATGGCAATCCGCCGTATGGATTCAACGACAACAACCCGAACAACCAAAAGCTCTCGGCGATGGGCAAGCCGATCACGAAGTGCAATCCGCCGTTGGACAATCCGACGCCGACGCAGGTGATCCGCCTACGCGCGATCGCGTCGTCGACGCAGAAGACGAACGCGATGTATCACGCGGACCCGCACCTCGCCGGCACGATCTGGCAGAACTATCACCTGACGATGACGCAGTGGCCGATCAACGGCGGCGCGAGCACGTTCCCGAGCACGAGTCAGCCGGTGCCGCAAACGAACACGGCGAACTCGGTGGCGGAGACGTGGTTCCAGGCGTCGACCGCGACGGCGTGCATGGCCTGCCACCAGACGGCGACGAACAAGGTGAAGACGGACTTCGTCTGGTTCCTCCCCCTCGGCGCGTACAACCCGGACGCGCCCGTTCCGCCGTGTCAGGAGATGAATGCGTTCACGCTGGCGAATAAGACGCTGGCGATGCAGCACGCGTCGATGAAGATGAAGGCCGCCGCGCCGAAGCGCACCGGACACGAAGTCGCCATCGACGCGCTGAAGTCGTTCTTCGCCACTCACCCGCCCACGACGAAGAAATAGAAAGAAAGGATGGTCCCCATGGCCACGACGAACTTCAAGCAGGTGAAGCAGTACCTCGACGACATCATCGCGCAGTGGGCGAAGAAGAACGGCCGCCAGCCCGACCTCCCCGGCGTGCACGGCGACCCGAACATGGGCTGGGCGACGAAGGACCAACTCATCAACTCCGCCCCGTTCGGCATGCAGCTCATCGTGCCCGGAACGCCCGGCAAGCAAACGAACCTCTACGTCGCACTGACGGAAGGCGTCCCCGGCTTCCCACAAATGCCGGACGGCGGGCCATACATGAGCGCCGATCAGACGAACTACATCGCGAAGTGGATCGATGAGGGGATGCCGGACTGAGGGAGGGGGTGGG
>DATELS010000072.1:0-2219 GCA_035276365.1 Thermoanaerobaculia bacterium | reverse complement strand
GGCGCCGTCGAAAGCGGCCATCGCGCCGCGCGCGACATCGAGACAATGCGGCTGATGGAAAGCGTCAGCGCCAGCCCAGCGTAATCACCTCGAAGTCGGCGGCGCGCAGCGAACGGAACGCCGGGTTCAACTGATCGTTGTTCCAGCGTCCATCCATGGCGCCGCTGATGTACATGTCGCTGCCGTTGTCGGCGACGATCAATCCGTACCGCATCATCGCGCGGAAGATCTTCTGCATCTCCGGTGGATACGACGAGATGTTCGTCGTCGACTTGAGCCGCAAACGCAGTCCCATCGGCGGCGCGCCGGCCGTCGATCCCGCCTGATGCGACGCGGGATAGACGTAGCCATTCGTCGAGCGCGTGGTGAAGCGGAACGCGTGGCGGATCTCGTCCGGTCCGTACACCTCGTCGTAGCGCACGAGTCCGGGCAGGACCGCCAGTCCCGCGGCGTCGGCGGACGTCCACGTGTCCGGCCGGCGGTTGTTCGTCTTCATGTCGAAGAACGCGCCGGAGTACGCCTGCCACGACGTGCCGTTGAACCAGACGTTGTACAGCTCATAGAGGGTGTTGTTCGTCTTGTCGACGATGAGCATGTGCCGGTCGTAGTCGCCGGTCAGATCGATGTTGCCCGGAGGTCCGGCCTCGATCCATCCCATCTGCGTGATCGCCTCGTCCGGCACGGGATAGAACGGCACCTCGGTGTTCGTGTCGTGATCGACGCCGTCGCATTCGGTGCGCACGTCTTCGTCGGGGAAGAGCACGGTCAACTTCGGCTGCGCGCCATCGACGACGACGAACGGAATTCCATACGTGAATCCGGGCTCATCGGCATTTCCCCCGAAGTCCGGATGCATGCCTTTCGTGAGGCCGATGTACGTGAGATATCCGTTGTTGCCCGGCAGCACCGGCGCGTTGCTGACGTCGATGTTCCACCAGTTGTTGCCCGGAAACAGCGGCTGCGCCACCGGCATCGTGCCGCCCTGCACGGGGGCCTCAGCGAGCATGGGCAGCGCGAGGATCGACAGAAAACCGAGCAACAGGAGACGACGCATGTGCGCGCGATGATCGCCGATGCTTTTTCGCGCTTGTGTGAGCGGGCTCACCACGCCGGATCGGCAGCCATGCACAGGAGCCGCTCCATCAGCGGCCCGGGATCCTCGCGCGTACGGAAATAGTGATCGGCGCCCCATAGCGGATAGACGAAACCGGGCCAGTGATGGAGATCATCCAGCAGCATGAAGCCGTCGTTGGGGCCGAGGGGGGCGAGCTTGCGCTGGAACTTGCGGGAGAGCCAGTTGGTGGCGTGCTCAGGCAGCGCGAAGCCGAGGATGTGAATGACGCGGAGGTGAGGCGGCACGGTGAGCGCAAAATCGAGCGGACCGCCGGGACGGCGATCGAGGTCTTCGAGAAAACGAAAGCTCACGCCGGCGATGCGATTGACCGAGCGAAACGCGAGCGGGAAACGCTCGTTGGACAGCAGCCAGCGCGCGAGCGGCGTGCCGTGGAGGAGGCCACCGACGCTGATCCATGTCGAGACGTTGCGAAATGCGGAGGCGTCGAGCGACAGCGCCTTCTTCACGTCCGCGCCGCCTTTGCTCAGTGACGCGAGGATGATGTGCTCGTGCTGCGCGTCGCGCAGCCATTGCAGGAGAATGCGCGCATTCTGTTCGAGGCTTCCGGTCGGCTCGAGCGGAATCGTTTCGGTGGGAAGTCCGGCGGCGATGCCCGCGTCGCGCAGGCGTTTCCCGTCCGCGCCCGTCTTGCGATATTCGCGATAGAGCGCCGCAGGCGCGATTGCGACGACGGTGCCGGGCTTGACCGCGCGAGGCCTGCGCGGCCAGCCTTCCAATTGCTCGATGAACGGGCCGTGCACCGGCGACTGGCGCAGCGACTCATAGAGCCGCCGCGTCTCGTCTTCGAGGCTCAAGCGCGCGCCCTGCGCCGTCCAATCAGCCAGCCGATCAAGAGTCCGACGAGCAGAGCGACGACCGCGCCGGCGATGGCGATCTTCTTCGTCACCGCAACGAGCGGATTGTCGAAGAGATTCGACGACGCGTGCACGCTCGCGAGCAGCCAATGGCCGTTGTCATTGACCATCGTCGCACTCCAGCGTCCGCGCAGCGTGAAGTTCATGCCGCCGCGCAGATGGAATTGCTCGACGGAACTGCCGTAGGCGATGCCGGTGTCGCCGCCATAGAGCGTCGTCAGCGCGTCGAC
>DATELS010000071.1:0-9792 GCA_035276365.1 Thermoanaerobaculia bacterium | reverse complement strand
ATCGTCTGCGCCTTGATCGTGTTCGCCCACGCGGTCGTGCCCGCGGGCACGGTGAAGTTCGTCGTCTCGATCGCGGAGCGGATCTCGACCGTGCCCGAGGGGACGTCGAAGTCCGTCGTGCGGATCGGATCGCCGCTCGTGACCTTGCCGTAGTTGCGGACGCGCACCTTGTCGAAGCGGTAGATGCCCTGCCACGTGTCGCCTTGCGCGAGACTGATCGTCTCGCTCGCGTTCGGCGCGAGCGTCGCGCTCTTCGCGTTCACGCCGGCGATGCGCCACAGACCCTTGACCGTGCCGGTCGCGCTCGTGATCTCGACGTAGTGGCCGACGAAGTAGTCGGGGATGTTCGCGGCGCGGTCGGTGACGAGCGTCGCGCCCGTCGTTCCGCTTTGCGCCGTGCCTTTGCCGAGCGACGGCAGGTCCGCCTCGCTCCAGTTCACGCCGGCGTTGTCGATGACGAGCTCACCGTACGTCTGCGCCGCGCTCTTCAGATACACCGAGCCCGGACCGCCGTGCGCGTACTGGCTCGCGCCGCTCGACGCGCTGGCGTTGTTCAGCAGCGTGCCCGTCGACGTGCCGTACTCGATCGCGACCGCGCCGCCGCCGCCGCTGCGATGGATGCCGCCCGGACCCTTCGCCTCGACGCTGCCCGTGCCGCCGATCGCGTTCGTCACGCGCAGCCACACCGAGCCGCCGGCGCCGGCCTCGTAGCTCGACGCCGCGCCGTTCGCGCGGATCACGCCGTCGTTCGTCAGCGTGTTCGCCGTGATGCGGATGATGCCGCCGCCGGAGTTGCCGTCGTTCGGTCCGCGGTTCGAGCCGCCGCCGGCTTCCTGCGGGCGATACACACTGCCGTACGTACTTCCGGGCGGATTCTCGTACACGCCGCCGTAGCCGATATGGCTGCCCGACGTCGCGTAGCCGGGTGCGGCCGCGCCGGGATACGTCGCGCCGGGGTTGTAGCCGCGGCCGTTCGCGTCGATCGTCGCGCTGCACGACACGTACATGCCGCGCGTCGTCGTGACGTCGAGCTTCTCGCCGCTCGCATGCACGATCGTGCCGCCGAGGACGAGGAGACGATCGAAGGTGTGCGGGCCGCGGATCGTGACCGTACCGCCCGTGATCACCACCGTCTGGTTGTCGTAGGTCGTGGTCGTCGTGTCGATCGTCGTGTTCGCGGTGATCGCGGGCACGCTCGGCACGATGACGGTGAACGTGGTGAGGAGATCGGCCGGCGCGCCGCCCGCGCTCGTCGCAATCGCGCGGACTTTCACGACCGTGCCTTCCGCGACGTTCGACGCGAGCGGATACGTCGCCTCGTACAGGTTGTTGCCGATGGAGTTGACGGTGAGCGACGTCGACGCGTTGTCGACGAACATCTCGACCTTCTGCACCGGATTCTGTGCATTGGCCGCGACGGCGCGCACCTGCAGTTTCACGCTCGTGCCGGCGGGGAACATCGCGCCGGCGCTCGCGCACGTCCAACTGAGGATCGGCGCGTTCGAGTCGATCACCGGCTTGACGGTGATCGTCACCGGCGGCGCGGTAGAGATGTTGCCTGCGTAGTCCTTCGACGTGATGGTGAGCGTGCGCTGCACGTCCTGATCGCCGTCGACGGGAGGCGCGGTGATGTCGGCGCGCCAGTCGCTCGTGCCGGCGGTCTGCGTCAGCGCGACCGGCGTCAGGCCGTCGAACTGCGCGAACGCTTCCTTCACCTTCACTTCGTTGTCGACGGTGAGGATGCGCACCGGCACCTTGTCGACGCCTTCGCGATACGTCGCGTTCGCGGTCGGCGAGGTGACGGTGATGTCCGGACCCTTCGTGTCGGTGAGGATGGCGATCGTCTGCTGCGCGACCGTAGCCGCGCGGCCGGCGAAGCCGTCGCTCACGGTGACGTCGATGGTCAGCGTGGAGCCGCCCGCGACTTCCGGCGCGAGCGTGACCGTGAACACCGCGTTCGCGCTCGGTGTGTTCGGCGTGAACGACTGCGTCTTGATGGACGTGCCGTTCAGCTTCGCGTCGAACGTGATGGTCTTGACCGCGATGTCGTCGACCGCGGCGACCGTCGCGGTGACGTCGCGTCCCGCGTAGATGGAGTTGCCCGGCGCGATGGTGAACGAGGAGAGCACCGGCGCCGTGTTGTCGACGACGGTGTACGTGCGCACCGGCATCGTGTAGCTGCGGCCGGCGCGATCGACGATCGTCGTCGCGAGAGTCGCGGTGCCGAGCGGCGTCGTCGCCGGAACGGTGAACGTGAGGCTGTGGCTCGGCGTCGTCACCGGATAGTCGGTGAAGGTCTCGACGCGCGGCGTCGACTCGGCGCTCCACGTGAACGTGACGCTCGCGACACCCGCCGAGGTCGTGGCCGTGTACGTGATGCCGAGGGGCGTGTCGCGGATGATGTTCGCGCCGGCCGCCGGCGTCGTGGTGATGTTGAGTGTGGGCTGCTCGTTCGGCAGCACGACCGCCGCGGTCGGATCGATCGTCATCGCCGACTTCGTGTCGACGACGCCGGCGACGGAGACCCTGTCTTCGAAGACGACGAGCGCACGCGGGCCGGCCGTGACTTTGTCGAACGCGACGACGCCGCTGTACGGCGTGGCCTGCGCGGTCGCGACGGCGAGCATGCTGCCGTCCGCCGGATCGGTGAGCAGGGTTTTCTTGTCCGCGGAGATGCCGATGACGGTGAAGAGACGCGTCGCGTCGCCGTTGAGCGCGACGTTCTCACCGATCATCCACGAATCGAACGTGCGCGTGGAGTCGGTGAGCGCATTCGCGGCGATCGCCGTCGACGTGCCGGTGCCGATGCGGCCGACCGGCGTCTTCATCGCCGAGTGCAGCGTGGCCGGATAACGCGTGTCGAGCGCCGAGACCAGCAGTTCGCCCGATTCCTGTCCCGGCTTGCGGATGTAGATCGTTCCCGCGCCGGCATCGCCGGTGTTGCGGTCGTTGTCCGCGGGACCGAAGTGACGGCCTCCGCGCGCCTCGATGACGGCGGAGGTCTCGAGCTTCGTGGTCGCGGCGATGGCGATGCGGCCGCCGCCCGAGCCGCCGAATCCGGGCGAGTTGAACTCGTCGTCTCCGCCGTTCGCGGCGACGAGCGCCGTCGACGACAAGAGAACCTGCTTGCCTTCGAGCCAGATGCTGCCGCCCGCGCCCGCCGCCCAGTTGTTGCCGGTGCCGGAAGCACCGTTGGCGTAGAGATCGCCGGCAATGACGATGCGCGACGCGTCGGCGTTCGCGCTCCCGCCGTGGAGCGCGATCGCTCCGCCGCCGGGACGGCCGGTCGTGCAGCAGGTCGGCGAGCCGCTTCCGCCCGTGCCCATATCGACCGGACGCTGCAGCGATCCGTACACGGAGGTCGCCGCGTCGTAGGCGCCGAGTCCTGCGTGCGAAGAAGCGACCGACGAATCCGCGGCGGCGGGAACGTTGCCGACCGTACGGCCGTGCAGATCGTTATTGCGTCCGTCGACCGTGTCCTGCCATCCACCGACGTATCCCCGCTCGCTCACATTGATGTAGGAGTCGCAGTCGACGTAGGTGATGCCGGTCGTGGTGATGTCGACCTTGAACTCGCGCGTGGTCGTGGAGGCGAGCGTCTCCACGCGCGCGCCGCTCAGCACGAGCAGGTTCGCGAGCGTCAGCGGCGCCTGCGGCGCGAGCACGGCGCCGCCGCCGATGAGCGCGATCGTCTTGCCCGCGAAGTTCGGCGCCTCGGTCGACGTGATCGCCTTCGGATCGGTGAACGTGAAGTCGACGTTGACGAGATCGAGCGTGATCGGCAGCTCGACCGTGTGCGCGACCACGGTGTCTTCGACGACCGCGGTGATCGTCAGCGGTCCCGCGGCCGGGGTCTGCGGGAAGGTGTACGTCGCGCCGTACTCGGTGCCGGAAATGAGCGCGCCCGTGACGACGGTGCCGCTCGTGCCGATGTTGAACTTGACGGAACGGATGTCCTGATCGACGACGTTCACGCGCAGCTTGAGCGCGAAGTTCGTCGCGAGCGCGGGCAGCGCGCCGCGATCGGTCGGGCAGAGCCACGTGACCTTCGGCGCCTCGGGATCGTTCGCGCCCTTGTAGAGGATGTCGTGCGTCTTCGAGCGCACGTTGCCGTTGAAGTCCTTCGCCGTGACGACGATGGGGATGTACGCGTCGTCCGCCTTCGACTTCACTTCGATCTGCACGGACGTGAACTTCTGCGTGCCCGGCAGCGGACCGGTGGTCTGCGACGCGGTGCCGTACGTGTCGCCGTCGACGCTGAAGGTGACGCTCTGCACGCCCGTCTGCGCGTCGCTGACGATGGCTTCGATGACGAACTTGTCTTTGTTGAAGAAGGTGGTGCTCGGCGGCGGCGTGACGGAGACGATGTCGGGCTGAATGGAGTCGGCCGCGATGTCGACCTGCGCGGTCGCCGGCACGGACGTCAGTCCGCGCACGTCCGTGACGGTGACGGTGAGCGTGGCCTTCTCCCCCGCCTTCGCATCGTTCGGCAGCACATGCGTGAACTTCGCCTCGGGCCAGTTGCCGTTCGAGAGCCGCGTGTACGACTGCGTGACGTTCGACGTGAAGGTCGTGCCGTTGTTGCGCGGCACGGAGAACGACATGTTCACGCTCGCGAACGAGCCTTCATCCTGGAACGTGACGACGGAGTTGAAGGTGGTCGACGGGAACGCGGACGCGAGCGACGGCGTGACGGTGACGTTCACCGGCGCGGCGTTCGGCTTGACGGTCCACGTGACGAGCGACTTCGGCCCCTGGTTGCCCGATGCATCGATGGCCTGCGCGCCCACGGTGAACGTCGTCCCGCTCGCCGGCGCCTCGGGGCCGAGGACCTTGGTCGAGAACGGAGCGGCGGTGACGGACGCGAACGGCTTCTCGACGCCGTTGACGACGGTGAAGTAGTCGACCTTCTTGATGTCGGTCGCGATCGAGCCCGTGGCGCTGCCGTTGTGCAGCTCGATCTTCAGCTCGTACTCGGAGCCGGAGACGAGTTGCTCCGTCGCCGCGGGTGAGACGAACACGACGTGCGGCGGCACTTGATCGAACGAGTAGAAGTGATACGTCTGCTCCGCGAGGACGTTGCCCTGCGGATCGCGCACGCCGGAGAAGACGACGCGATAGAACGACTCGGCGACGATCGGATTCGAGTCATCCGGCGCGATGAAGAGCGTCATATTCGTCGCGGGATCGACGAACGCATTGGCGACGAGCTCGCGCTCGATCGCAGCAGTCGCGCCGCCCGGCGACGCGAGCTTGTAGACGTGGAAGACGCCGTTGCCGCCGCTCTTCCACGAATTCGGATCGATCGGCTCGTTGAAGCGGAACTCGAATGTCGTCGCCGCGGGGATCGGGCTCGCGGGCAGCACCTTCTGCACGCGCGGCTCGGCGTAGTCGGAGGTCGTGAACGTGAAGCCGCGCGTCGCCGGCAGCGGATGTCCGGTGAGATCGGTGACGCCGCTCGTGACGATGACGCGATAGAGCGTGTTGCTGCGCAGCGGGAAGCCGGTCGCGGGACGCGGCGGCGTCATCGTGACGGCGAACTTGCCGTTGTCGAGGACGCGCGACGTGAGCGCGCAGTTGACTGCGCCGGTGTCGGCGTCGACGAGTTGGAACGTGCTCGTGCCGATGCCGGTGATCGGCTCGCTGAACGTGATGACGATGTTCGTGTCGGGCGAGACGTTCGTCGCGCCGTCCGTCGGGAGAATCGTTTCGAGCTGCGGCGCGGTCGCGTCGAGCTTCACGCTCGGCGCCTCGACGATGCCGTCGCCCCCCTTCACGCCGCGCGACGTGCTGCCGCCGATCGTCGTGTCATCCGGTCCGATGAAGACGAGGTTGACGTTCGTCGTGCCGACGGCAGGAGTCGGGACGCCGAGGAAGGTGTAGCGGCCGTTGGAGTCGGTGCGGATCTCGGCCGTGTTCGAGCCGTAGTTCGCGACGACGCGCGTGCCGACCGACGGTCCGCCCGCCTCCGCCTCGACGTAGCCGGTGACGCCGGCATATGTGCCGAGCGCGATCGACGCGGTCGCCGGAACGGACTGGCGCTGAATCGTCGTCGACGTCGCGCCGGTGAACTTGCCGTCGATCGACGACGCCTGGATGTAGACGTTGCCGAGGCGGAAGTTGTGGACGACGGCTTGACCGGTGGAATCGGTGTAGACCGTGACCATCGGGCTGCCGCCCGACACCGTGACCTTCGCGCCGTTCGCGGGCGCGCCGCCCTGCGTCACCGTCACGCGCACTTCGCCGTACGCGGGATAGACGTACGTGAACGGATTGCTCGCGGTGCCGGTGGGGAATGCGCCGCCGAGGTGAATGCTCGGAGCGTCGTCGCCCGGCTCCCAGATGTTGATGCCGTAGCCGCTGTTCTCCATGAGTCCGGGGAACTGCAGCGGATTGCCTTGCAGTTGGCGCTCGTAGTCGCAGTGGCGGACGTGATCCGCGCCTTCGTAGCAGCGCTGGATCACTTCCATGCGCACCGGCGGCGCGAGGATCGCCGACTTGTTGCCGAAGTCGTCCGGCAAGTACGCGGCGAAGTAGAGCGTCTCCGTCGGCTCGAGCTCGAGGTTCACCGTGCGGTGCGGATCGAGAATGCTCAGCGTGCGGTCCGCGTGCGCGCGGCGATTCGTCAGCGTGTCTTTCGCGTCGAGCGAGAACGCGCCTTCGCGCACGCCCTTGAAGACGAAGAAGCCGGCGACGTCCGTCGACGCCTGCGTCTGATAGTTCGATGCGGTGAGCCGCACGTGCGAGCCCGGTACGGGCGCGTGGTTGTTCTCCGGATCGGTGAGCGTGCCGTCGACTTCGCCGCTGAACTCGAGCTCGAGTCGCGCGGTGCCGATGCCGTCCTTCGGCACGACGACGGTCTCCGTCTTACTCGTCTTGCCGAGCGCCTTCGAATACGCGGAGACGTAGTACGTGCCGATCGGCAGCTCGTCGAACTGCACGGAGCCGGTTGCGTCGGTGCTCGCGAAGTCGAACGCGCGTCCGCCGCCGTTGTACACGCTCACTTCCGCGTTCTGCACTTCCGCGTACGACTGATTCGGATCGACGACCGTCACCTTCGCGGCGCCGACGCCGCCCGCGCCACCGGTGATCGCGATGTAGGCCTTCGGCGCGGCCTCCGCGCCTTCTTCGTCGATGCGTCCCGTCCAGTCGCCGCGCAACTCCTCGTTGCCCGGATCCCAGCCCGTCGCGCGCAACGCGCCGACGAAGACGTTGTTGATGACGAAGCGCCCGTTGATGTCCGCCGCGAGCGGCTCGACGTTGCGACCGAAGCTTCGGTTCGGGAAGTCGAGCTCGCGCAGGTAGAACTTCGCGAGCGGCACCGGCGCGTTGTCGCTGTAGTCGTTCGGGGTGTCGTCCGGAACGTTGTTCGCGACGTTGTTCGGGTCGTACTTTTTGTAGTCGCGATACACGACCTGCCCGTCGACGAAGCCGCGCTTGCGCAGCACGACGGCCATGTTCTCGACGACGCCGCCGTTGTCCGGCGTGCGCGCGGTGGAGAAGCCGATGCGATAGATGCTGCTCTGCGTGACCTGCGCGGTCACGGTGACGTACGTGGCGCTCGGCTGATCGAAGAACTCGAAGCGGCCGTCCGGTCCTGTGATCTGCGAGCCGGGATCGCTACGTCCGTTGTAGATCGTGACCGACGCGCCCGCGACCGGCGTGACTCCGTCGATCGCGTACACGGTGCCGCGCACGCGCGCGAGCGTGTTGAGCTGCAGCACGTGATCGTTGAAGTCGCCGTCGAACGCGAGCTGCGAGCTCGCGCCCGCGTATCCATATTGAGGATGCGCGCTGGCGACGCTGTAGCCGGTGAGCGCCGGAATCTTCGTGAAGACCGCCCAGTCGGCCTCGCCGTTCTTGACGGTCGATTCCTCGAGCGTCTGCGGCACGGTCATCTGCTCACCCTCGTACCAAACCGGGTACGTGAGCTTGACCGGCGTGATGAGGTCGAACTGCGAGCGCACTTTGACGCGTACCGTTCCCTCGCCCGGGAGCCGCAACGTGAGCGCGGCGATGTGCCCGTTGAACGCGACGCCGATCCGCCCGTTCGTGAGCTGATCTCCGTACGGCCGCGTATCCACCACTCCATCCTCGGGACGCACGCCCGTCGGGACCGCCCAGATCTCCTCGGTCGTCCCCACCGGCACGTTGGGCAACTCGTACACGCCGGGCTGTCCCGACTTCTCGTGCAGCACGTCGGGCGGGAATCCGGGAACGATGACGCGATAGCCGGACACGGGACGTCCGGCCGCGTTGAGCAGGCGCACGCGAATGGTGCCGGTGCCGCGGCTGAACGCATTGATGAAGAGCGCGACGTGATTCGGTCCCGCCTCGGTGAGATCGGGAAGATTCGTCGAGTTCACGCGCTGCGTGGCCGGGTCGTACGCGGTGATCGTGTGCCCGCTGAGCGCGAGCGGCACGTTGTCGTACGTGAACTTGCCTTCCGAGTCCGCGGTGACGACGCGGTAGCCGGAGATCTTCACGAGCGCGCCCGGAACGCGCTCGCTCACGCCCGGCTGCAGCGGATTCTCGCGCCACACCTCGCCGGTGAGCGTCGTGTACTTCATGTCCGGCGCGATGAGGAAGAGGAGGTTGGCCTCCTTGATCTCGTTCGCCTTGAGGTCGATGTCGGCCGCGACGGATTGGCGCGCGACGACCCAGTCTTCCGCGAGCACGGTGACGAAGCCGGCCGGCACTTTGTCGAATTCGAATCGCCCGTTGGAATCGGTAAAGCCGTCGGTGAGACCGTAGCCCTGGCTGTAGACGCCGACGTGAATACCGGCCATCGCCGCGTTCGTATCCGAACGGCGCACGACGCCGAAGACTTTACCCAGTCCGGGGAAGGGCTGGCGGAAGATGGAGAGGTTCTGCGTGACGAGCTGTCCCGGCGTCGCCACTTCATTCGCGGCGAAGGTGACGTTCCCCTGCTCGTCCTTCGCGCTGAACGTGAGCGGTCCGACCGGCAGATCCTCGATGCGGTAGTAACCCTGCGCATCCGTGGTCGCGGTGCGGAACTGCGAGAACATCGTGCTGCCGATGGTCACCGTCGCGCCGGCGACGATCGTGCCGTCGTTGTATTTGACGTAGCCCTGCGCGGCGCCGCGTCCGAGGTATTGAAGGTTGACGAAGTGGACCTTGCCGGGGAGGCGCACCGATCCCTCGACCGTCGCCTTGCCGTTCGCGCTCGAGAAACCTTCGAGGCGATACGCGCCCGTCCACGAC
Source organism: Thermoanaerobaculia bacterium (assembly GCA_035276365.1). GTDB lineage: Bacteria > Acidobacteriota > Thermoanaerobaculia > Gp7-AA8 > Gp7-AA8 > QHVT01. Next base: position 567 of record DATELS010000071.1, on the reverse strand, counting down.
GCATCGATCTGGCGGCGGATGAACTCGAAGAGGAACGAGCCGTCCGCCTGCGAGACGTCGTACTGCGGCGTGCCGCGCGGATCCGCGCTGCCGTCGTTTGGCAAGTACTGCGCGATGACGACGTCCGCGCCGGCGATCGGCGTGTTGTCGCCCTTGATCACCTTGCCGTACACGATGCCGCCCGGCAGGTCGTTGTCGATCTTCGGCGTGACCTTGCCGGCGAACGACACGCTCTGGTTGTTCACCGCGTCGAGCAATGAGCCGACTTCGATCGTGTACGTCGCATTCTGCGAGAGCGAGTGCGCGAACGTCGTGTTGACGGTGCGTCCATCGTCCTGCAGCGCGGCCGCGGAGATCGGGCGCGGCGCCTTGTACACGACGCTGTCGCGATTGAAGTCGATCGCGCCCGTGAACTTCGTGCGCAGGTCAACGCCGTCCGGAGTCTTCACCGGACGGTTGAAGAGGACCGAGACCTTGTGGCCGTCTTCATCGAGATAGAGATCCTGACGCGCGCCGGCGATGCGCAGCGGCGCGGGCGACACGGTGCTGATCGATGCGACACCGACG
>DATELS010000070.1:0-10691 GCA_035276365.1 Thermoanaerobaculia bacterium | reverse complement strand
TCACCAGTTGGTACTTGCCGTCGGAGCCGAAGGGTTCGACGAGCGGAGTGCCTTCGGCGGCGATCTCCTTCCAGAAGGCTTCCGTGCTTGCCTGGCCGGATTCGAGCTGGCTTCTGAGCGCCTGAATGCGGCGACTTGGAGTCGGGTCCTCTGGCGGCGCGGGCCGAAGCCGGTCGTCCAAACCGACGATGCTCTCCACGAGCAATTCGTACTTGACCGGTTGTGCGCCCGGGTTCGTGATCTCGATCGAATACAGTCCGCCGCCTTCCGCCGCAAACGCGTACGAGTCTTTGGACTTCTCCGCCGGCCCTTCCACCTTCCGCAGAATCGAGCCGTCCGCATACCGAATGGTGAGATCGACCCGGTCGTCCTGCGCGAGCGACGCGGTGACGTAGTCGCCGTCGCGCAGCGTGATCGAGAACGAATCCGTCTTTCCGGGTGCGAGCGTGCGCACCACGGGTTCATTCGGCACCAGAGCGAAGAGGAAGATCGAGCACAACGCCGGAAGGAGAGCTCTCATCGCCGCCATCGTAACGACGCGCGACTTCCGAGTCTCTTCCAGGATTAAGAATCCGCCTCGGATTAAGAGCGAATGGCTCGCGAATATCTGGCGGGCGTCGTGCCCATGTGCGACTTGAAGACTCGCGTGAAGTGGTTCTGATCGGCGAAACCGGCATGCACCGCGATCGCGGACAGCGGCAGCCCTTTCTTGATCAGCTCACACGCGTATTCGACGCGCAGCGTGCGGACGAAGTCGCCGATCGTCACGCCGTATTTCTCGCGAAAGGTCGTGGCCAGATGCACGGGATGCACGCCGGCTTCCGCGGCGATCTCCGACAGTGTCAACGTCTCCGCGAATCGCTCGGCGATCATTTCCCGCGCATGGATGAGCCACGGAGGCGTCGCGCGAAGTCCGGCGCGAGGTCGTCGCACGGCTTCCGCGAGAAGCTCGAGCGCGAGTCCTTCGATCGCGAGCGGCGAAGCCGTATCGGTCTTGTGGAACTCGCGATGGATGCGCGCGCCGAGTCGCGGAAGCGCTCCGCCCGAAAAGTCGGAGGAACTGCGCAGCGAAAGGGAGTCTTCGCGAAGGCGCTCGATCCAGCGCGGCGGGATCTCCACGACGAAGACGCGCACATCCGCATCCAGCACGCGCGCTTCATGCTCCTCGCCCGAACCGCGAAACGTCGGAACCGAAGGCTTGCAGAGAACCTCGTGCCTCCCACACTTCTCCGTGTAGGCGCCCTGCAGCACAAAGCAGAAATACGAGTTGTCGTGCGCGTGCCGTGGCAGCCGGCTTCCCGCGTCGTGCGCACTCTCGGACAGGAGAAACCCGGAGACGTCCAGGCTCCTGGTCACGCGGCCGTGCAAATGTCCGGGCGGTAGCCTCTCGCGCATCGTCAACTCGAAGTCAAATCGACAGTCCAACGTCGCCATCGAGAACCGACGTTTTCAGGTGCGGGCGCTCTCCGCTCTTCCACAGTGCAGCAGTATGCACGACCCGATACCGGATTGGCCCGCCGTCGGATCGTTCGCTGCGCGTAATCGGACGCGGGATGCAGACGAACTCGGTGCGCATCTCATGGGACGACAGTCGAACCTTCGCATAGCCGTGCCCGCCGAGATCGACGAACTCGATGTGCGGCGCCAGGTCCGGATTGGACAGCGACCGTGCGCGCTTCAAGTCGAAGCTCTTTGCATACTCGAGGCACGCGCGGACGCCGTGCTTCAGCAACATATTGAACGTCCATTCCGGGTTCGCCCCCGGCCCTCTGTCCGCGAGAAACAGCGGTCGTAGGGGAGCGTCCTTCGGAAGTCTGTGCTCGTAGGACTCCATGACGCCGGGACTGACGAGAGACCCGCCTACGAAACTCAATCCGACCGGCTCGAACTTGCCGGGCGGTAGGTCCGCGGTCGCATATCCGGCCCAGAAGCTGTGGCGATCGCCCGAGACGACGGCGAAGCCTGTGATCTTCGCGTCGCGCACGAGCTTGTAGATTTCAGCGCGCTCCAGGTACGCGGTGCCGTAGTCGCCGCCACCCAACTGTGCGTAAGTGTCCTTCGGCCATGACTCCTTCGTGAGACCCGCGGGCAGGTTCTGCGGGTCGGCGCGCCAATCCAGCGCGCCCAGGGAGTTCCCCCAGATTTTCCACGATGCCGTCGAGCTCCCGAGTCGCTCCTTGAACCAAGCTTTCTGCTCGGCGCCGAGGATCGTTTGCGGCGGCGCGTTCCGTTGTGGGTTTGCGACGTGCGCATCATTGAACCGCACCTCGGCAGGCGGATTGCCGCGATTGAACGCGCGACCGCCGTCGAGGATCTGCATGAGAGGCTCGGGAGCCATTCCGATGAATCCGTCGCCGCCGAGTTTTCCCAGCGACGGATCGCTGAACGGGTCTGCGCTCCGATAGCTGTGCTGGTCGGTAATGATCAGATCCAGGTTCTTGCCGTACCGCAGCGCGCGATACGCTTTGAGGCTGTTGATCGCGATCAGGTTGTTCGGTTCCACTCCGAGTCCATTGCGATCGAACTCGTCGATCGGGACGTCTTTTACGGCCGGTGCATCGAATCGCTCGAGCGACGCGCTCCGATGGGCGACACGTGCGGGGAGATACTCGAACCAGGCCTGATTCGCGGCGACCTTGACGCTCTGGCCGGGCTGCTCGTACGCGCCCGCCTTGACGATGCTTTGCCAACCCTGCCACGAGAATTCGTGGTTGTCCCAGATGACGACGAACGGCCAACGCGCGCGCGCATCCTGCAGGTCGGGATCGGCAAGATAGCCCTTGTAAATGGCGCGGTAGCCATCGACGGTCAGCGGGATGTGGAAGTTGCCAACCTTGTGGTCATTGGGAATGCGCGCGACTTCATAGATGGTGCGGTCGTAGCGCGTCTTCACCTCGTCGGGATACTGGACGACCTCGTAGATGAAATCGCCGAGGTGAAGAACGAAGTCGAGTTGCTCGGCGGCGGGAGCGCGTTCGTCTTCGTAAATCATCCGACGATACGCGTTGAGCTTGCCCTCATTGATGTCCTGACAGCTCACGAATGCAAAGTTCACCGTGCGTGGATCATTCGGCAACGGCGCCGTGATCGTACGGCCGACTCGACTGCCATTCCCCTCGGTATCGCTGAATCGATACCAGTACGTGCGCGCCGGCTTGAGTCCGCCGATCAGAACGCGCGCGGTCCAGTCGGCGGCGCTCACGACCGGCGTCCGCGCGTGCGCGATGACTCGCCGGAACGCCTCGTCCTCGGCTACCTCGACGGTCAGCAACTGACGTGCACCCTCGGCGAACGGACGTCTCGTCCACAGGATGACGCTGTGCGCATCAGGATCGCCTGAGGCCACGCCTTGAGGATAGAGATCCCGCCGCTCACGCCACTGGACGCGCGAACCGTGCGCCGGCCCGACCCACGCGAGCGAAGCACCGATTGCCGCTGCAGATTTGAGAAAGGACCGGCGACTGATCTTCATCTCTCACTCCGTCCGAGCGGAAGTTTGACACGGCGGCTGCACAATGATGGCGATGATCACCAAGATCTCCGATGTTCCGGACCTCGTCAGGAATGGTCGCGAGAAACCGGCTGCCGCGTTTCGGAAGATCCGCGCTCTTGCCATGAGCGCGAGTTGGCAGGAACGCGAGGTCGCGGCGACGGCGTTGGTCGAAATCAGTAAGAAGCAACGCGATGCCGTCGTACGCGAGTTGCTGACATGGGCGAAGGACGATGATCGCAACCTTCGGCGCGCCGCGAGCGAAGGACTCCGCCACGTCGCGCGTCAAAGTCCTGATGTCGTTCAGCCGGTTCTGGAATTGCTGCGCGGTGATGAAGACCTCTATGTGCGCAAGTCGGTGGCGAACATCCTCAGGAACGCCGGGAAGAACCACCCGGAGTTCGTGTTGCAGTTGTGCCGCAGGTGGGCAGAAGTCCCCGATGAGAACACGGCCTGGGTCATCAAGGACGGCCTCAGGAAGCTCCGCGAGACGGAACCGGAGCAAGTAGCGCAGATTCTGCGCGTTCTTGCGAATCTGGATTCATGACATCATTTTGGCCATGACGGCAGAACCCTCGGTCGACGAACACTTCGAACGAAAGGACGCGACCGTGCGCGCGACCTACGACGCTCTGCTGCGCGTCGCGCGCGGTTTCGGCCACGTGGTGGAAGAACCGAAGAAAACTTCGATTCATCTCGTCGCGAATACCGCATTCGCAGGCGTGGCGACGCGACGCACGAAGCTCGTGCTCACGATCAAATCGCCAGCCGAGATCAAGAATCCGCGCATCGCGAAATGCGAGAAGCTCTCCGCGAACCGCTGGCACTTCGAGCTGCATCTTCAGTCGCCGAAGGACGTCGACGCGGACGTCGAGGCGTGGCTGCGCCGCGCGTACGAGATCTCGCGGGGGGCGTAAGCGGCCGGCGCGGAACAAGTCGGACGTCAAGACCTCGAGGGGGCTCCTGGAAGCGGATGTGCGAAATGTATACGGCCGCTTTCGAGCATCGGCAGTGTCAAGCGGAACGTCGCACCGTGGCCGCGCCCTTCGCTCTCAGCCGTGATCGAGCCCCCGTGCATCTTCACGATCGTGGCCACGATGTGAAGGCCGAGGCCGAGGCCCCCTGCGGCGCGGCCTCGGTCGTCCTGTTCGAGTGCGTTGAACACATGTGGAAGAAAGGCCGGATCGATGCCTGAACCTTCATCGCTGACGGTGACTGTCGCGCTCGAACCGGCCACGCCGGATGTGCAGCGAACATGTTGTCCGCGTGCAGTGAACTTGATGGCATTGGTGAACAAGTTGAGCAAAACCTGCTGCAGTCGCGCACGCTCGCCGAAAACGAGAATCGGCCGTTGCTGTTGATGAATCTCGATGATTACGCCGCGCTCCTGCGCCTGCGGCCCGATCGTTCGGGCGGCGTGGTCGACGACTTCCGTCAGATCGCATTCCTCCGGCCGCAACAGGAGTTTTCCTTCCCGGATACGTGCGGAGTCGAGCAGGTCTTCGATGAGACGCGCCTGTTGACGCGCGCTCTCTTCGATCGACCGCAGCGCCTCATCCTGCACGAGAGGATCTTTCTCGCTCCGCAGCAACGTGGTCCAGCCGAGGATACCGGTCATCGGAGTCTTCAGTTCGTGAGAAGCAATCGACAGAAAGCGATCCTTGGCGCGAATGGACTCGCGGGCATCCTCGTAGCGTGAGGCGTTCTCGATCGCGTTGGCAAGCCGCTGAGCCACGACCTCGATGAACTCGATCTGATCGGGCGCGAACATGATGTCCGCGCGCGCGCCGACGACCACCACGCCAAGGAGACTGTCGCGGCAAAGTAGAGGTACCGCGACGAGGCTTTCCAGGCCGAGCGCGCGCATGTCGGGATGGATGAACGGTTGCGTCGTCGCGTGACGTGCCACTTTCGTCTGGCGCTCCGCAGCGGCCTGGCCGCCCAGACTCTCGCCGACCTTGATGCGGATGTCTTTCGGAAGCGGGATGGAACTGCCGACGATCGACGCGGGATGCAATTCATTTGTTGCTGCGTCGAGCAGCCAGACTACGACGATGTCACAGGCAACCGAATCGCGGATACGGGGAAGGAGATTCTCAAGAAGGTCGGATAGCGAGAGATGCGAAAGGGCGGCGTCGGTGACCGACTGGAGGCGTTTCAAGCGATCCAGCGCCTGGCTCAGTTCATTTTCCGCCTGGATGCGTTGAATGAACTGTCCGATCTGATTGCCGAACGTCGCCGTCATGGTCAGGGCCGTCTCGTCGTAAGGGCGGCGTTCGCGGCTGAAGACTTCGAGCACAGCGGTCGTTTCGCCTCCGACGATCAGCGGAAATCCCAGCCCCGAACGCAGTCCCAGGTTTCGCAACAGTTCGGCACGCGGGAAATTTGGATCGGCTGCGACGTCTTCGATCCATGCAGGGGTACCTGACGCCCAGATCCGGCCTGGCAGACCGGTGCCACGCGCCATCCGATCATGCAGCGCCAGCTCATCGAGGCTGCAGCCCGGTCCACACCATCCGGCCGCGCGCACGAGAACGTCCGAGCCGTGATCGACGATCCACAGTTGGGCGCACGTCCATTCGAGATTGCGGCAAACGATCTCGAGCAGCGACTCGGCGACGGAATCAAACGAACGTGCGTCAATGAGGAGCGTCGCCACTTCGATCTGCGTCGACATGAGGGCGAGCATCCGCTTCGAGTCATCGATGTCCGTATTCGTGCCGAGCCAGCGCACGACGTTTCCGGAGCTATCGCGCGCAGGGATCGCGCGGCCCAGGTGCCACCGGTAGATCCCGTCGCGCCTGCGCAGCCGGAATTCGACTTCGTAACCCTCTCCGGTCTGAAGAGAGCGCCCCCAGCGCTCGATGACGCCGGGAAGGTCGTCGGGATGCACGACTGTCTGCCAGCCATCTCCGATCACCTGCGCGGCCGGTCGCCCGAAGTAGTCGACGGCACGCTCATTCACGAAATCCAGCGCGCCGTCGGCCCTTGCTGTCCACACCTGTTGAGGGATGGTGCCCGCAAGCGTTCGATAATGCAGCTCACTGCGCTCAGCATCACGTCGCGCATCGCGCTCACGTTCGAGAAGCGCAACGCGATCGGAAATGTCTCTGCAAACGCCGATCAAGCGTTTCGGATCGGCGACCCGTCGGCCGCTTGCTTCGACATGATGCACCTCGCCCGACGGCGTGATGAGACGGTACTCGACACGGTAATCGGGTCCGCCGGCGGCGCATGATTGCAGAGCAGCCATGACGCGGTCGCGATCCTCCGGATGCATGTGGCTCGAATAGGCGCCGAGCGAGTGGCCGAACGCTCCGCGCTCGAAGCCGTGGACGCGTTCGAAGTTCTCCGACCAAATCACATGATCGGCAAGGGGATCCCACTCCCATGTACCGATCAGCGCCGTGTCGAGCGCGAGATCGACACGCTGCTGGTACGCCCGCCCCACCGGTCGATGGAGGTCGTGATCGTCAACCATAAGACGGCTTTCCGGTCTTACACCCAACCGAAGCATTCACGAAGTGGTCCCGAAACGAACCGATCCACGGATTATGCTCGGAGGATGATTGCAGAACGAGCGGGCGTTTGATGGGCTCGCGAGGAGGCTGGCTGGGAGACAGGGACTCGAACCCCGATTCAGCGGTCCAGAGCCGCTTGTCCTACCATTGAACGATCTCCCAGCAGATCGAGGGGCGGGATGCTACACGGCGGTCAACGCGAGGGTCAAGACTCTCATTCCACGCTCCGCGCCCCCTGATCGTGGCACAATCTTCGAGAGAAAACGCGTCATGTTGCCCGAGGTCTTCGAGTGTCCGCAGTGCCAGCGACAGTTCGTCGTCGAGCTGGTGGAGTCGTCCGCCGATCAGTCCATTCACTGCCCCCAGTGCAAGCGCTACCTCGGCGAGAAAGACCTCAACTTCGTCATCGTCACCGAGATCGAGGAGCTCGCCGAGCGGCTCCGTTTCGAGCGCGATCGCCTCGAGCGCGATGAGGCCGTCTACTCCATGACCGACTGCGACGCCGAGCTGCGCACCTACGGCGTCGAGATCTACAAAGTCGTCAACATCCTCCGCCGCACCCTCGCCGATCTCGAGTCGCTCAAGCAGTCCTACCGGTGACGACGCCGCTCCCTCTCGACGGAATCCTCGTCGCCGATTTCACCCGCGTTCTCGCCGGCCCGCTCTGCACCCAACTCCTCGCCGACGAAGGTGCGCGCGTGATCAAAGTCGAGTCGCCCGATGGCGACGAGACCCGCCGCTGGGGTCCTCCCTTCCTCGGCGACTTGAGCACGTACTTCATCTCCGTCAACCGCAACAAAGAGTCGGTCGTCATCGACTTGAAACACGAAAGCGCGCGGGACTTGATCGAGCGCGCGGATGTCGTCGTCGACAACTTCCTTCCCGCGCAGCGCGACGCCCTCGGACTCGCGGACGTGCTCGCGATCAACCCGCGCGCCGTGCACTGCTCGATTACTGGGTATGACGCCGACACCGCGGAGGCGAACACGCCGGGCTACGACCTCCTCGCGCAAGCGGGCGCGGGACTCATGTTCATCACCGGCGACGTCGACGGCGTGCCGGCGAAGACGGGCGTTGCGCTCGCGGACGTGCTCACCGCGCATCTCGCGCACGGCGCCATCTGCGCGGCGCTCTTCGCGCGCGAGAAAACGGGACGCGGCGCGCGACTCGAAGTCTCGCTCTTCAGCGCGACGCTCGCGTCGCTCGTCAACGTCGCGCAGGCCGCGCTCGTGACGGGACGCGAGGCGCAGCGCTACGGCAACGCGCATCCGTCGATCGTCCCGTATCAAGTCTTCCGCGCGCGCGATCGCATCTTCGCGTACGGCGGCGCGACCGAGCGTCACTTCCGGCTTCTCTGCGAGCGCGTGATCGAGCGTCCCGAGCTCGCGCGCGAGGAGCGCTTCGCCACGAACAAGGCGCGCGTCGAACATCGCGTCGAGTTGATCGACATCCTCGACGCGATTTTCTCAACGCAAGATGCTGCGACGTGGATCGAGCGCTGCCGCGCCGTCGCCATTCCCGTGTCGCTCGTGCAGGGCGTGCTCGAGGCGCTGCGCAGCGAGCCCGCGCGACCGCTCATCGGTGAGCTCGACGGCATCCCGATGCTGCGACATCCCGTGCGCTTCAACGGCGAGCGGCTGCCGCTGCGCACGCTGCCGCCGAAGCTCAGGAAACGCGATAAATGAGCATGCAGCAGAGAAGGATGAACGCGATGAGACTCGCGAGCAGCGCGAAATGCGCGGGGCGTCCCGCCTTCGCGCCGCCGAACGTGCGGAACGCGATGTACAGCACGGTCGCGCCCGTGCCCATGATGCCGGCGCCGAGGAGCAGGACGACGATCAGTGCGTGACGGAACTGCGCCTCATCCACTTCCGCAACGTATCACGGCGGTCATCTTCGACTTCGACGAGACGATCATCGATCTCGAGCCGCAGCACACCGCTGCCCACTCCGCGCTCTGCCGCGACCTCGGCGCCGACTATCAGCAGATGCCGGAGAGCTTCCGCGTCGGCTCCGGACGCCGCATCATCGACGACATTCGCGACATGAAGGCGCACTTCGGCTGGAGCGAGTCGGAGGAAGAACTGTTCGAGGCGAGGCAGCGCCACTTCGACGATGTGTGCGCGCGCAGCGAATTGCGCGCGATGCGCGGCGTGCACGACATCGTGCGCGCGTTGCAGCAGCGCGGCGCGACGCTCGCCATCGCCTCGTCCGCGGTGCGTTCCGCGATCGAGACCATCCTCACGCGACTCGGACTTCGCGACGCGTTCCCGCTCATCGTCGACGGCAGCGAAGTCGCGCACGGCAAGCCGGATCCAGAGGCGTATCTCGTCACGGCGAGGAAGCTCGGAGTCGCACCCGCGGAATGCGTCGTCTTCGAAGACTCGCACGTCGGCGTCGTCGCCGCGAAGCGCGCGGGGATGTACTGCATCGCCGTGCGCAATCCGCGCGCGCTCGAGCGTCAGGACTTGTCGGATGCAGACGTCATCGTCGACAGCTTCGACGAAGTCGACGTCACAGCCTGGGCGATCGCACGCTGAGCTCCGCGACCATGCGGATCAGCCGGCGCCCTTCCGCGTCCGCCTGCTCGTACGTGCGGCAGAGCGTCTCGACTTCGTCGTGATCCTCCCACGCCGCCACCGTGAATCCATCCTCGGGCTGCTTTGCGGAGTGCGTCGGGTTGCGCGTCCAGCCGTTCTCGTGCAGGTGATACGCGACGAAGCCGCTCGTGCGCATGCGGCGGGCTTCGCCGAGGTTGGCGAGCATCGTGGCGCCGTGCTCGTCGTGGCTGCCGGATGCATTCGCGCGCTGCGCGGCCAGCACTTTGCCGACGAACGTCGCGATCAGGTCCTGCAATCGCGTGGTCGAGTCGCCGGTCGCCTCGACGAATCGCACGCCGCTGTGCGACACCGCGCTCTTGCCGTCGCCGCCGGGAGTGCGGACGACTTCCGAGCGGCGGACTTCGCACAGCAGCTCGATGTCCTCGCCCTGCCAGCGGAACTTCAGCGGGAAGCGATCGCCGGACGTGACGGCGCCGTAGTGCTCGAGAAACGCGCCGCCGATTCCCACGTCCAAGATGAGAGCATTCGTGTCGCCGATCGTGGCCAGGATCGGCTTCGCGAGTCGCATGCGCTGAAATTCACGACGATCGTGCATGGCGCTTGCTGAGCATACCTGAGACCCTAGAGGAACCGGTTGAGTCCGTTACCATCCATCGATCGACGCAGCGTCTGGCGCGTCGGGCCGGAGAGTACGTGGACGACCGTCATTCCGGTCGTTTTCATCATCCTCTCTCTGCTGTCGCTCGTCATCCTGCCGGTCGTCGTCTCAAACAAGACCGCGGAGACGCGGCGCGAGATCTCGCGCGTCGCGGAGCCCGCGCGGCAGGCCGCGAATCACATCCAGATGGACCTGTCGGCGGAGGTCGACAAGGTCATCGCGTTCCAGGTCACGGGGCAGGAGCAGTACCGGCGCGAGTACTACGCGCTCGTCGCGCGGCAGGAGCTCAATCGGAAAGTGCTGGCGATGCTCCTGCCGAAGCTCGACAAAGAGCTCGAGGACGATCTCACCTCGCTCTTCGTGCAGACCAGCCGGTGGCACGACGGCGTGCAGCGCGGCGAGTTCCTTTCGCGTTCGCTGCCGCACGAAGTCTTTCTCATGCGCCTCTTCGAGAGTCACGG
>DATELS010000069.1:0-8743 GCA_035276365.1 Thermoanaerobaculia bacterium | reverse complement strand
CCGAGCTTCCCGCGGTTCTCGGTGCAGAAATCGCGGACGAAGGATTGAAGCGACTCGATCTCATTGGCCTCATCGAGCGCACGCTCACGCCCGATCCCGGCACGCCGTACGCACGTGTCGCGGCGCTCGAGTCGTCGCTCTACCTGCGCAATCAACTCCTGCGCGACATGGACTGGGCGTCGATGGCGCATTCGCTCGAAGTGCGCGTGCCGCTCGTCGACGCGCATCTGTTGCGACGCGTCGCACCGGTGCTCGTCACGCGCAAGAAGCGCGGCAAACAGATTCTCGCGAATGCGCCGCGGCCGCCGCTGCCCGACGCCGTGCGCGCGCGGCGCAAGACCGGCTTCACGCTGCCGATCAAAGAGTGGTTGCAGCAGGAAGGACGCGTCGAGTTCGGGAAGCGCAGTTGGGCGCGCAAGGTGTACGAGGTGATGTTCTCCGGCGCGAACGGCTATTGGTAGTTACTCGACCGTCACCGTCTTGCGCATGCCCTTGTCCTTGTGCCCGTCGACCGGGCAGTAGACCGTGTACGTGCCCGGCCGCAGTTGAAGCTCGAGCGCCGTCTGATCGCCGCGCTTCAGCACCTCGCTTTTCGCGTGAAGGCCGTTGCCTTCGATTTCGAGTCCGTGATCCTTCTCGCCGGCGTTGACGATGTTCAGCGTGACCTTGCCCTTCGGCAGGATGTCGGGGATGTCGATCTGATATTCGAGCAGTTGCACGTCGAGAATCGGACCGGCGACCGTCGGGCGGCCGTTCGGCTCTTCGCGGTCGGTGGGATTCGTGTTGCTCGCGGGCGTCGCTGCGCTCCGCGTGCAGGCGGCGAGAACGATCAGGAGGGCGATTGCTGCACAGCGCATATGACATTATCGCGCGCCATGTCCGTGCGCGCATGGTGGCTGCTGCTCGCGCTGCTGACGCTCGTCACTCTCGCGCGCGTCGCCACGACGCATCGCGTGTTCAGCCCGACCATCGACGAGTCGTGGCACGTCATCGCCGGCTACGACCTCCTGACGAAAGGCATCTACACGACGGACCTCGAACATCCGCCGCTCGCGCGCGTGTTCTTCGGACTCGCGTTCGTACACGTGCCCGAGCCGCCGCCGAACAAGGACGGGCAGCAGCGCGGCAACTCGCTGCTCGCGTACGAGGGCCGAATCACCGCGAACATCGCGCGCGCACGCATCGGCAATCTCGTCTTTCTCGCGCTCGGAATCGTGAGCGTCGCGCTGTGGGCAAGGCATGTTCTGTCGCCAATCGGGGGACTCCTCGCCGCGCTGTTCTTCGCATCGCTCCCGCCCGTTCTCGGTCACGCCGGACTGGCGACGACAGACATGGCCGTCACCGCGATGCTCGCGCTCGCGCTGTACGCGCTCACGCTCTTCCTCGAACGTGCATCGTGGCCACGCACCCTCTTCCTCGGCCTCGCCATCGCCGCGGGCATGCTCGCCAAGTACTCCTTCCTCCTCTACTTCCCCGCGGCCGCGCTCGTGCTCTGCATCGCGCGACGCAAAATCCCGAGCGCAAAAATCTTCGCCTCCGCACTTCTCGCGGCGATCTGCATCTGGGGCGCATACGGCTTCACCTTCGGCACCATCGCGAACGCCGATCCGCACGCGAGCGAGTACGCGACGCAAGTCTTCGGCAGCGATCGCATCACGCGCATCCCCATCCCCGCGCCGCTGTACGCGATGGGCGCGATCGAAGTGAAGCATCACGACCTCGGCGGACATCGCTCCTTTCTCCTCGGCGAGATCCGCGAGAACGGCTGGTGGTACTACTTTCCGGTCGCGCTCTTCTTCAAGACGCCGATCGCGTTTCTCATCCTCGCGATCGCCGGTTGCCGCCGGCGCACGCTCGACCTCGCGCTCATCGCCGCGGCCTTCCTCGCCGTCGCCATGACCAGTCACCTCAACCTCGGCATCCGTCACGTGCTGCCGATCTACGCACCGCTGTCGATTCTCGCCGCATACGGCGCAACGCAGCTCCAACGCATCGCCAGCGTCGCGCTCCTCGCGTGGCTCGTCGTCGGCTCCGCGCTCGCGCATCCCGACTACATCCCGTGGTTCAACGCATTCGCGGGCAGGCATCCGGAGCGCGTCCTCAGCGACAGCAATCTCGACTGGGGCCAGGACCTCTTCCGCCTCGGCCGCTACGCGCGCGCGCAGCACATCGAGTTCCTGACGATCTCCGTCGCGACGACCGCGCGTCTCGAAGACCTGCACTTGCCGCCGCACAAAATCCTCGAGGTCTCCGAGCCGCTGCACGGCTGGGTCGCGGTCAGCGAGTTCAATCTCACCTTCGGCCGCGCGCTCGGCGACGACGTGGGCGCGTGGATCGATCGCACCTTCCCCGACTCGCGGCCGTACAGGCGGATCGGGAAAACGATCCGCCTGTATCACTTCGATTAGTTCACGCTCGCGGGCTCGGGATCGGGCGACAGCTCGAGCTTCCCGTCGCTCATGTTCACGAACACCGTGTCGCCCGGCTTGAACTTTCCTTCGAGCAGGAAGAGCGCGAGCGGATCGATGATCAATCGCTGCAGCGCGCGCTTCAGCGGACGCGCACCGAACGCGGGATCGTAGCCTTCGCGCGCGATGTGTTCCTTCGCCGCGTCGCTGATCTCGAGCGTCAAGCCACGCTCTTCGAGCATCGAGCCCAGGCGCTTCAATTGGATCGCGATGATCTGCTTGATCTGGCCGAGGTCGAGGGAGTGGAAGATGATGATGTCGTCGATGCGGTTGAGGAACTCCGGGCGGAACTGCTTGTGCAGCTCGTCCTCGACGCGCTTCCGCATGTACTCCTCGTCGCCGCCCTGCGTCCCGAACTCGTGGATGAACTGCGAGCCTACGTTCGACGTCATGATGATCACCGTGTTCTTGAAATTCACGACGCGGCCCTTCGAGTCCGTGAGCCGGCCGTCGTCGAGGATCTGCAGAAACACGTTGAACACTTCCGGCGCGGCCTTCTCGATCTCGTCGAACAGCACGACGGCATACGGACGGCGACGGATCGCCTCCGTGAGCTGGCCGCCCTCCTCGTAGCCGACGTAGCCCGGAGGCGCGCCGATCAAGCGCGCGACGGCGTGGCGCTCCATGTACTCCGACATGTCGATGCGCACCATCGCGTTCTCGTCGTCGAACAGATACTCCGCGAGCGCGCGGGCGAGCTCCGTCTTGCCGACGCCCGTCGGTCCCATGAAGATGAACGAGCCGATGGGACGGTTCGGATCCTTGAGTCCCGCGCGCGAGCGGCGCACCGCATTCGCGACCGCCGTCACCGCCTCGTCCTGACCGACCACGCGGCGGCGCAGGTTGTCTTCCATGCGCACGAGCTTCTGCACTTCCGACTCGAGCATCTTCGTGACCGGGATGCCCGTCCACTTCGACACGATCTCGGCGATGTCCTCTTCCGTCACTTCCTCGCGCAGCAGCGCGCCGGACTTCTGCATGTCCGCGAGCTTCGCCGTCTCCGCGTCGATCTCGCGCTGCAGTTGCGGGATCGCGCCGTAGCGCAGCTCCGCCGCGCGATTGAGATCGCCTTCGCGCTCCGCGCGCGCCGCGTTCTCGCGCTCGTCCTCGAGGCGCTTCTTCAGATCGTTGATCTGCGTGATCACGCCCTTCTCCGCCTCCCACTGCGCCTTGAGGCCGGAGATCTTCTCCTGCAGCTCCGCGATCTGCGCGCGGACGTTCTTCAGCCGCTCGTTCGTCGTCGGGTTGTCTTCCTTCTGCAGCGCCTGCTCTTCGATCTGGAGCTGCGTGAGGCGACGCGTCAGCTCGTCGATCTCCTGCGGCATCGACGTCAGCTCGATGCGCAGCCGCGACGCGGCTTCGTCGATGAGATCGATCGCCTTGTCGGGCAGAAAGCGATCGGTGATGTAGCGATGCGACAGCGTGGCCGCGGAGACGATCGCGGAGTCGCGGATCGTCACCTTGTGATGCACTTCGTAGCGCTCCTTGAGTCCGCGCAGAATCGCGATCGTGTCCTCGACCGTCGGCTCGCCGACGTACACCGGCTGGAAGCGGCGCTCGAGCGCGGCGTCCTTCTCGATGTGTTTCTGGTACTCGTTGAGCGTCGTCGCGCCGATGGCGCGCAGCTCGCCGCGCGCGAGCGCGGGCTTGAGCATGTTCGACGCGTCCATCGCGCCTTCCGCGGCGCCGGCGCCGACGAGCGTGTGCAGCTCGTCGATGAAGAGAATGACTTCGCCTTCGCTCTCCTCGACTTCCTTGATCACCGCCTTCAAACGATCTTCGAACTCGCCGCGATACTTCGCACCGGCGATGAGCGCGCCGAGGTCCAGCGACACCACGCGCTTGTTCTTGAGACCCTCGGGCACATCGCCCGCGATCACGCGTCGCGCGAGTCCCTCGACGATCGCCGTCTTGCCGACGCCCGGCTCGCCGATGAGCACCGGATTGTTCTTCGTGCGGCGCGACAGCACCTGAATCACGCGGCGGATTTCCTCGTCGCGTCCGATGACGGGATCGAGCTTGCCGCGGCGCGCGAGCGCCGTGAGATCGCGCGCGTACCGCTGCAGCGCCTGATACTTGTCCTCGGGATTCTGATCGGTGACGCGCTGCGTGCCGCGCACCGACTGCAGCGCCTTGAGCACCGCGTCCGGCACGACGCCGTGGCGGCGCAGCACCTGCGATGCGGTCGTGTTCTTCGTGTCGGCGATCGCGAGCAGGAGATGCTCGGTCGACACGTATTCGTCGTTGAAGTTCTCCGCGGACTGGAACGCGGCGTCGAAGACTTTGCGCAGCGAGCTCGAAACGCCGGGCTCCGCGGACGCGCCGCCGACCTTCGAGAACTTCGCGACTTCCGACGCGATCTCGGCCTCGATGGTGCCGGGGTTCACGCCGAGCTTGTTGAGGATCGGCGCGACGATTCCGCCGTCCTGACGGACCAGCGAAAGGAGAAGGTGCTCCGGCGTCAGCTCGGGGTTGCCGGCGCCGCGGGCGAGGTTCTGCGCCTCGCTCACCGCTTCCTGGGCTTTGACTGTAAGCTTATTGAAATTCATAGATTTGCCTCTGATTGAGTCGACTGGACTCAGATCATCGTAACCGGCAAATTTTGCCTTTCATTCCGCGCCCAAAAAAGGCGTGCAAGAAGAGCGCAGACACGCAAAATTGGCATTTTTATTGTGAGTAAGCCGCGGGCATGAGACCCCGCCATCCCTCCTTCCTTGCAGCACTTGCGTGCTGCCTCCTCTCCATCTCTACCTACGCCGAACGCAACCACCCCAACAACATCAAGTACAACGACACGGGCATCCGGAACGCGAAAGGTGCGGCGGGCTCCGCCGCCATCGAAGCGCGCGCGCTTCTGAACGCCGACGACACGACCGACGTCGAAGTCACGACCGGCGCGTTCGACGCGTCGTCGTCTCCCACGGGCACGATCGACAAACTGAAACTCGGCGGAGTGCCGCCGACGAACTACAACCACGTCGAAGGCGACACGGTCTCCGCGAAAACCTCCGGACTCCTGAGCCACGACACGATCGCCGTCGAGGCGTACGTGAAGGCCGGCTACGGCACCGAGAAGATCGACGTGATCGAGACGGTGAAGAAGCGTCCCGATCTCGCGGTGATCGCGGTGATCCCGCCCGGCGTCGCGGTGACCGGCACCGTCGGCCGCGTGCGCGCGATCATCACCGAACAGAACGGCGACACCGGCGCGCGCGCGAACTGCCGCCTCCTCATCAACGGCGAGGAAGTCGATCGCGCGGAGAACATCTGGGTCAACGCCGGCGGTCGCGTCACGTGCGCGTTCGCGCCCGTGCTCGAAGCACAGGGCACCGCCGACTTCACGGTCGTCGTCGACTCGATGAATCCCGGCGACTGGGACGACGCCAACAACACGAAGACCGAGCCGGTGCGCATCTACGACGTGCTCGACGAGTTTTACACGTGGTCCGCCTCCGCGAGCGAGACGGAATTCGACGACTACACGTACTCCAAACGCTCGTGGCAGGAGTCGACGCGCCACAATCAAGGCACGACGCAGTCGTTCCAGTTCAACGGCGTCATCCGCGCCGCGGTCGATCTGCACTCGATCGTCGCGTCGGCATCCGGCCAGAGCGACGGCGCTCCGCTCTTCGACGGCAGCACGAGCGAGTTCACCGTCTTCAACACTCCGGTGCACACGACGTGCGCCGTGTCGTTCAGCGCGAACCCCGAAGTGACGGCGTGCTTCAGTCCGGAGACGAACAGCGTCGACGTCGACATCCACTACGGCACCGGCGACGCGATCTATCGCAGTTGGGGCTGGGCCACGCGGCAGAATCCATTCGGTCCGACCGTGCCGCTCTACACATGGGACGACACGTTCGAAGAGCACTCGCTGCAGTCGCACTTCGGCTCGACCGTCGCGCTGCGCTTCTCGCTCGCGGACGGCACGCACTCCTGGACCGCCGAGCCATTCCTCGCATCACTCCAGCAGTCGACGAGCACGCGCAATCAGCCGTATCGCTGCCGCACGGACTTTTTCACCGGCGACACGATCTGCAGCGAGTCGCGCTCGACGTCGACGACGAAGCAGGGCAGCACCCGCGGAAGCTATCAGTAGTCCTCCATTCGACCCCTGTGATCCCACACTCTTAGGAGACCCACCATGAGCCGCTCCATCGCCGCACTGGCGATCGCCTCTCTCCTCACCTTCCCCGCTCTTGCCGACGATCCCGACCTCATCCCGAACAGCATCAAGTACAGCGATAACGGCCTCAAGCCCGCGACCGGACGCGCCGGCGACATCGCCGTCGAAGCGCGCGCGCTCCTCGGCGCCGACGGTGTGACCGATGTCGAGCTCACGACCGGTTCCTTCGACGGCGACGTCGCGCCCACCGGCGCGCTCAATCGCGTGCAGGTGAAAGCCGCGTACGACACCGACAACGCGCTCACGCGCAACTTCAGCGCGAACGGCAGCTTCACCTCCGTGCGCCTCGCCGACCTCGGACTCGCGCCGCACGAGAAGATTCAGATTCAGACGAACGCGCACAGCGCGGACTACGCGCGCACCGGCGTCGTGACGATGATCGAGACCGTGAAGTTCCGTCCCGACGTGCGCGCGGCGGCGCTGTCGATCGCGCCGTTCGGCATCGAGGGACATCCCGTCAACTTCTACCTCAACGTCAACGAGACCAACGGCGACCTCGGCGCCCGCGCGGACTGCGTGCTGCGCGTCGACGGCGTCGAAGTCGATCGCGCGACGAACATCTGGGTCGATGCGCGCAGCAGCGTCGGCTGCGCGATGACGCACATCTTCAACACCACCGGCGCGCATCAGGTGCAGATGAGCGTCGAGAACGTTTCTCCGGGCGACTGGAACCCGAACAACAACTCGACGCCGGTCGCGACGGTGAACATCCACTCCGCGTCCGAAGTCGTCGCGGGCGGCAGCTACGTCGCCAGCGCGCGCGAAACGATCCACGAGTCGATCGGCGAAACGCGCATGGACGAGTCGCTGCCGCAGTGGGAGAACCAGGACACGCACAACACGGACCTCAGCGACACGACGCGCCTCGACGCCGCGATTCCGGTCGAGTACGACTTCAACACGCTGAAGGTGTCGGTCGGCGAGAGCAGCGACGGACAGGCGATCAACTCGCTCGTCTCCGGCGATCGTCCGCGAAAGTTCGGCGAATGCGCGGAGTTGCGCTTCGGCCGCACGTTCTCGTTCTATGGCTGCGTCGCCGACGGCGTGACGACGATTCACTACGCGCGCGGCAGCTCGCGCACGCGCTACTACTCGCGGTGGTGGGGCGTGTTCACCGACGTCTGGACCGGCGATCGCCACACCTACGATCACGACATGAACATGAACATGACGTCGGGCGGCAATCGCTTCTACGGCGAGACCGTGTCGCTGCAGCTCATCGCCACCGACGCGACGCACGCGTGGCAGATCGATCCGTTCATGAACATGGTGCCGTGGTCGGATCCCGATCAGCACGACGGCGGTTGCTATCAGGCGTGGCAGGGCGAAGCCTGTTGGACGGTCACGACTCACAACGGCGGCCGCAACGGCGACGCGTCGCAATAGACGCGCTGCACGGCACGCTCATGGAACGATGAGCGTGCCGTCTCGTCCTTCGAGCGCCTCGCGCAGCACGTCGACGTCGGTGACCAGCACCTGCTGCTTCGCCGCGCGCACAAACTCCATCGCGGAGTCGACCTTCGGTCCCATCGAGCCCGGAGGGAAGTGTCCCTCGGCCATGTACTTCTCCGCCTCGGCCACGGTCATGCGATCGACGAAGCGCTGCGTCGGCTTGCCGAAGTCGAGCGCGATCTTCGGAACGCCGGTGAGGATGATGAACAGATCCGCGCGCAGATCGGCCGCGAGTCGCGCCGACGCGTAGTCCTTGTCGATCACCGCCTCAATGCCGCGCCACTGCCCGTCGCGTCCGCGCACGACCGGAATGCCTCCGCCGCCCGCCGCGACCACGACCGACGCCGTGTCGAGCATGTGCGCGATCGTGTTCACGTTGAGAATGCGCAGCGGGCGCGGCGACGGCACGACGTGCCTCCATCCGCGCCCCGCGTCCTCGCGCATCGTCCATCCGAGGTCGCGCTCGAGCGCCTCGGCGCGATAGCGCGTGAAGAATGGTCCGATCGGTTTCGTCGGACGCTTGAACGCGGGATCGGCGGCGTCCACTTCGACTTCCGTCAGCACCGTCGCCACCTCGCCGCCGAGGCCGATCGATTCGAGACGGTTGCGGATCGCCTGCTGCAGCATGAAGCCGATC
>DATELS010000068.1:0-6444 GCA_035276365.1 Thermoanaerobaculia bacterium | reverse complement strand
CGCGCCGTCGAGGGAGAACATCTGGGCCATGCGCAGCGCGCCCACCGGCTCGCTGCTGGTGAGGAATACCTCTTCGTTCGTGCCGACGATGAGCTCCACGCTGCCGCCGCCGATGTCGATCGCCAGCGCGGTGCCGCCCGCGAAGTCGATCGCCGAGCGCACCGCGCGATAGATGTAGTCCGCCTCTTCCTCGCCGGAGATGACGCGGATCTTGATGCCCGCGGCTTTCTGCGCGGCGGCGATGAAACGTCGTCCGTTCGGCGCCTCGCGAATCGCGCTCGTCGCGACGGCGACGACTTCCTTCACCTTCCAGCGCTCGGCGATCGCCGCCATCTTCTTCAGCGCTTCCACTCCCCGCTCGATCGCCTCCTCGGTCAGCGGCCGTCCCTCGAGACTGCCGCGACCGAGTTGCACCATGTCTTTTTCCTTGTCGATGACGCGGTAGCCGTGGCGCTGCTCCTCGACCACGATCATGTGGATCGAGTTCGTGCCGACGTCGATCGCCGCGATGCGGTTGCGAGGCATCGCGCGCGATTATGCACGCGTCACTTGACCGGGAAGTATCCGACCTTCGTCACGATGTCCTGTCCCTCCGGGCTCACCGCCCAGTCGAGGAACTGCTTCACGTCGCCGGACGGCTTCGCGCGCAGATAGAGATAGAGGTAGCGCGTGATCGGATACTGGCCGCCACGCACGGTCTCGAGCGTCGGCAGCACGCCGGGCGACTTGTCGTCCTTCTTCACCGCCGCGAACTTGATGCCTTTCGCGAATGCGGCACCGCCGTAGCCGATGCCGTTCGCATCCTTCGCCACCGCGTTCACGACGGCCGCGGTGCCCTGCAGCGTCTGCGCGCGCGGCGAGTAGTCCTTGCCCATCAGGACGTTGTCTTTGAAGTAGGTGTAGGTGCCGGACGAGTTCTCGCGCGAGTAGAGGATGATCGGCGCGTTCGCGCCGCCGACCTGACTCCAGTTCGTGATTTTGCCGGTGTAGATGTCGCGTAGTTGCGCGAGCGAGAGCTCCTTCACCGGATTCGCGGTGTTGAGGTAGACGGACAGACCGTCGCGCGCGATGGGATACGCAAAACCGAGCGTGGCGAATCGCGCCTTGAGCTTGTCGGTCTCGCTGGCTTTGATCGGTCGCGACGACGCAGCGATGTCGGTGGTGCCGTTGATCAGCGCGGCGATGCCGACACCCGATCCGCCCCCCGTGACCTGGATCATCGTCCCGGGCACTTTCGCCATGAACGCTTCCGCGAGTCGCGCGTTCATGATGACCATGGTGTCCGAGCCTTTGATCGAAACGGGCTTGCCGGCGAACAGCGGGAGCGCGACCGCGGCCGCGAGAATTGTGGTGATCACTCTCTTCATCGATGTCTCCTAGAAAACGAATGCGTAGCGCGCGGTGAAGATGTTGTCGTCGGGATCGAAGCCCTGCGTCTTCGGCCGCTCGTACGCGAACATGAATTTGCTGTTGCCGTCCCAGTGGAAGATGTAGGAGGCGCCGAGGGTGCGGGTGGCGTCTTTGCGCGCGTCGGTGTTGGGGTCGTACTCGTCGAGGCGTACCGCGACCTGATGGTGCGTGCCGATGCTCTGGATCGCGTAGAAGTACCAGCCGTCGACGTTCGGCGAATTCGTGCGCGTCGTGCCCGGCGCGGGAGGCTGCGTGCCGCGGATGTACTCGCCGCGCAGTCCGAGTCCGCGGACCGGCGTCGCCCACTGCGCGTCGATGCCGGTGCGGTTCTTCGAGAACTCGACGCCTTTCGCATTCGCGCTCGTCGCGACGAGCTCCGCGCCGCGATAGATGGACGCGCCGAGGTCGACGGGACCGAGGGCATAGCGAACGTGGCCGACGAAGTCTTTGCGCTTGTTGAAGTCGAAGGTCTGCAGCGTGCCGGTGCCGTTGACGAAGCCGACTTCGTAGCGGAACTTCTCGTTGAGGCCGAGTCCGGAGAGCTGCACGCCGCGGTCGCGCTCGGAGGGGAAGAGGGTGCGGATGACGCGCGAGCGCTCGGGAAGCTCGCGCAGGCTCGAGGAGTACGCGATCTCGAATCCGAACGGCCAGTTGAACTGACCCGCGGTGAGCGTGTGATGCCACGTGGTCCACGGCTCGGTGAACTCGACGTAGCCGTCTTTCAGCGACACGCCGGAGGTCGCGACTTCGGGCTGCAGGACGAAGCGCGACGTTGGGCTGAACTGGTAGGTGAACTTGACGCGCGCCTCGCGGACGGAGAACTGGTCGCGATTGCGCGTCGATGCGGCGTTGATCTCGTTCGCGGAGGATTCGTCGTTGACGTACTGCGCGAGGATGTAGCCGCTGATCTTGAGCCGGTTGAGCGCCTCGAGCGAGTTCCGCGCTTCAGTCATCGCCTCGCCGAGGCTCTCGAGCTTGCCCGAAATCTCGTCATCGGTCAGCGCCGCCTTGCTCTCTTCCTGCTGCTCCACCACAGGCGCCGGCGCCGCCTTGCCTTCGTCGTCAGCGAACAGCGGCGTCGCGAGCAACAACACCATGAGCACACACGTCAGTCTCATCACAGCTCCTCTCGTTCGATGGCCGGAGTCTAGGCACCGGGCGGAAAGACCCCGGGCATGTGAGGTGAAGTTGGTGTGAAGAGGGGGTGGAGGGGCTACGTGATGGTCACGTGCTCGGCGCGACTCGCGAGAACGCCACGGCCTGTTCACGGCTCACGCCGGGATAGTTCTCGAGAAAATTCTCGATCGTGTCGCCACCTTGAGAACGCCCCGCGCTCCGACGCTACGAGTTCGTCGCGCGAATCCGGATCCGATTCTCGTGCACGATCCACAGCTCCCGGCGCGGCTCACGCTGCCGCAGCGCTTCGATCGTGCGCACCGCGATTGCAAGCACGTGCGGTTTGTCCTGGCTCTTCAGGCGAAAAACGATCATGCCGGGCGTACTCGAAGGCGGATACGTCGTGATGTTCGAGAAGCCGCGATCGAACGTGACGAGTATTCGATCTTCCGCGGTACACACGCCGGCGATGCGCTCGTCATCCTCGCCACTCAGATGCTGCTCGTCGACAGTCAGCGAATCCCAGCCGGCATCGCGGAGCAATTGGCTGAGCTCTTCGGGAAGGTTCTCGTCGACCTTGAACTTCACGCCGGCAGCCCGACGACCTCTTCACGCGCCAAATCCGCGGCGTACGCAATGCACGCCTGAATCGCCTGCGGCGTCAAACGCGGATAGCTCTTGAGAATCTCGTGCTCCGGAACTCCCGCCGCAAGATTGTCCAGCACGACCGAGACGAGAATCCGCGTTCCTGCGACACACGCCTGCCCATGACACACATTCGGGTTCACGGTGATGTGCGGTCGCCAGTCCATGCGTCCTCGGACTTTGATTTTACCCCGGTACCGGCAGCCGCATCGTGAACGTCGAACCCTTCCCTTCCTCGCTCTCCACCGTGATTGCGCCGTTATGCGCTTCCACGATCGCGCGGGCGATGTAGAGGCCGAGGCCGAGGCCGCCGTAGTAGCGGCTGGAGACGTTGCGGGCGCGGTGGAAGCGTTCGAAGAGCTGCGGGATCTCGTCGCGGGGGATGCCGATGCCGTGGTCCGTCACCGACGTCAGCACGCCGCCGGCCTCCGCCACCACGCGCACATCGATGTCCGTGCCTTCCGCCGAATACTTCAGCGCGTTCGACAGCAGATTGTCGACCACCTGTCGCATGCGATCCGGATCGGCGAGCACCGACGTCGCGTCCGTGCCTGCCTCGTAGCGGATCACGCGCGTCGGATGCTGCACGCGGAACGCCGTCACGCGCGCCTCGATGAAATGCGGCCAGCGGATCGGCTGCGGATGGATCTGCAGCCGGTTCGTCTCGATGCGCGACACATCGAGCAACTCCGAGATCAAACCCATCATCCGCTCGATCTCGCCGAGGACCGCGTTGATGTACGTCGCGCGCTCGTCGGGCTCGAGGTCGTCCACCGTCTGCGCGAGCAGTTGCGTGTAGCCCTTGATCGTCGTCAGCGGCGTGCGCAGCTCGTGCGACGCCACCGACAGGAACTCATCCTTCTTGCGATCCAGCTCCTGCAGCGCCGTGATGTCGCGGATCACCAGAACCGCGCCGACGATGCCGCGGCTCTCGATCGGCGCGGCGGCGATCGAAAGGTCGAGATCGCGTCCTGTGATGAAGTGCCGTCCGATCGCGAGATAGTCCGGAACCGTCTGTCCTGACAGCGCACGCGCGTACGGCATCTCGTTTGACGGAATGAGACGACCATCCGAGTCGCGCAGGCTCAGCTTCTCGAACGATCCGTGCTCGATCGCCTCCGCGCGCGACGCCAGTCCGAACATGTTCAGCGCGGCCTGGTTCACGTCGACGACGAGACCATTCGCGTCGTACACCCACAGACCGTCCGTCATCGAGCCGAGGATCGAGTCGAGGCGGGCGGAGCGCTCGGCCATCATCGCGGCGAGGTTCTCGATCTCGCGGCGCGCGCGCACCTGATCCGTCACATCCTGCACGAGTACCGTCAGGCTCTGCGTGATGCCGGAGAAGCGCCCGCGCGCGGCGGAGATGATGCGGTTGACGTACGTGTCGCCGACCAGCAGCTCTTCCTCGATGCGCGGCTCGCCCGAGTCCGCGACCTGCTTGAGAATCTGATCCGTATCCGGCAGCACTTCCGCGGCGCGCAGTCCGACCACCTTTGTGTCGAACGAGATCTTTCCGAACTGCGCGGCGAAGTCGAGGAAGCGCGCGTTCGCGAGCTCGAACCGCAGCTCGTCCGCGGAGATGACGGCGATGCCGATCGGCGCGCTCTCGAGCACGGCTTCGAAGCGGACGCGCGCATCGACCTCGCGTCGCGCCAGCTCTTCCGCGGCGCGGTGGCCTTCCTGCGCGATCGTCGTCAGTCGATGAATGTGCGCGGCCGCGCCGATGCGTTCCGCGACCGACTGCGCGAACTCGAGGTCTTCCGCGTCGAAGTTCCGTCGCGGATCCGACTGCGACAGGATGACCGCGCCGATGCGCTCCCCGTACGTCTCGATCGGATACGCGATCAAACTCTGCTCGTGAAGCGCGCGCTTGACCGCGCGCTCTTCCTCGTCGCGCGAGTAGTCGAGCAGCGAGTCGCCGCGGACTTCGTAGAACAGCAGCGGACGACCGATGTGAAATACGGTTCCCGGCAATCCTTCCGCGGCGCGGTACGGATGCGACTCGAAGTACGCGCGGTACTGCATGAGCGCGGGATCGGTGACGCTGTAGCCGACGAGATCGAGCGTCGCGGTCGTGGCGTGATAGAGGTAGATGCGGACCGCGCCGTCGACCGCTTGCGCGATGCGCGCGGCCGGCTCGTCGAGGTTGTCGAACGTCGGCGCCATGGCCACCATCTCGAGGCCGAGGTTGGCGAGGCATTCGGCGCGGCGGCGGCGCCAGGCTTCGCGCTCCGCGTTCTGCCGCTCGTCGGTGACGTCGCGCGACAGCACGACCGAGCCGATGATGCGGCCGGCGTCGTCGCGGATCGGCGCGGCTTTCAAATTGACGACGCGATCGTCGCCGCTGCGCGTGTCGTGCACGAGGTAGTCGGACTTCACGACCTCCCCCTGCAGCGCGCGCATCGACGGCAGTTCGTCCGCGGAGAGCGGACTCCCATCGATGTACCGATGCTGTTCCTTCCGCGACCTCCCCTCGGGATCCGGCGCGAACAACACCGCGGGCTCGCGCTGCGCGGCGACGTTCATCCGCTCGAGCTTTCCTCCGGCATCGTAAATCGCGGCCGACTCCGGGATCTGATCGAGGATCGCGTTCACCTTCGCCATCTCTCGGATGGCGCGGTTGTGCAGCAGCGTGTTGTTCAGCGCGAGCGTGGCGTAGCGTCCGATCTCGCCGAAGAGCGTGACCTCTTCCTCGGTCCAGTCGCGCAACGTGTCGCGTTGATGAATGCCGAAGGCCCACGGCTCTTCCTCGCGCGGACGCAGCACCTGCACGAGCGCGGAGCGGATGTGGAAACGCTGCGCGAGCGTGGCGTCGAGCTCCGCGTCGCCTTCCATGACGACGACCGGCTTCTCCGACTCCATCGCGCGGCGGATGAGCGCCTGTGAATGTTCGAGCGGCACGGGACTCGTGTCGACCGGCTCGCCGTCCGTGCCCGGCGCGGAGACGCTGTACGCGATCTTCGCGAACTCCGCGAGCTCGTGCACGGGATGGAGAAGCCACGCGCGATCCGCGCCGAATTCTTCGCGCGTGACGGCGACGATGCGCCGCAGCACTTCGCGCAGCTCGAGCGTGCCGGTGAACGTCTCCAGGATGTCCGACAGGAACCGATACCTCTCCTCGGACGTGAATCGCGCGCGATCGGACGACGACGGCGAGAGGTAGCGCACGAGGAGGCGGCGGATCACGGCGTCATCGCCCGCGCGGTCGGGCAATTCGAGGACGCGCGTCATCGGCTGCTTGCTCTCCGCGGCGAGGCGCAACCGCTGCCA